>PMDM01000381.1 GCA_003155565.1 Methylococcaceae bacterium
TCGTTTTATTAACATTTTTTCATCGGGTAGTCAAAAAATCAAATTTCCTCGGTCTGTCGGGGATGTCGATTCAACGTAAGTTATAAGACAGTAAATGGCGTATAAAAAATTGAATTTGTCGTATAAGCCTCATAATTTAACACAATAGATTGATTTATTTGAAAGAAGTATAGATCAAAAGGTCATAGCCAACGAATAAATACGACCTATTTCAGTAGGCATCCTTGTATGTTGGTATGATATGGCTTGATGATAAGTTTTCAATATAAACAAACTGTTTTCTGCAACGTAACCGTCAAATCGCATGGCTAACATCCAGCTCCTTTATGTGGAAAACGTTATTTCCCGTAAAAAAAAGACCGTACAACAAAAGCTGGCTTTTTTTGTACGTGTCGAAAATATGGGCTTTAACAAACAGGTTGATGTTGTCTGGGCGGGTGAAGACGGCGTGTGGCAATCGTTGGCGGCTCGCTTTCACAGTAAGCGGGGGGAAGCCCAAGAATTCTGGTCTGCCGAATTCAAACGACAACACACAGCTAAGAAAGCCTTGCCGTGGACAATCGAGTTTAGCCTGCGATACCGGGTTAACGGCGAAGAATTTTGGGATAACAATAACGGCTGGAATTATGTAAGCGAAGCCGATACTGGAATTAAAGTGATTGGCAACAGGCTGATCTCTAATATTTGTTTTGCGGATCGCTTAACCGATGCACAGAAGTCAATCCCGATTACTGTTGCGGTAAACCAGTCGCTTGCCGCTGAAAAAGTCATCATTCACTGGACAAAAGATAACTGGCAGCATACGTTTAAAACGCCCTGTTTCCTTAAAAAAAACCATTGGCAAAAATCGGCGGGCAGCGCTGCCGCTAATCCTAACCAATACGGCATTCAAATCTGGTCGGGACGGCTTAATTTCGGCAATGCTTTTCGGGTGCAGTATTGCATTGCAACCGAGGGCAAGGAACAAACATATTGGGATAACAATGGCGGCCATAATTACGTTATCAGCCGTAAGCCGCTCGCCGTTATGATCCTTAACCTGCATTGTTATCAAGAGGATAACCAGGACTTCAAGTTATCCCAGATCGCCAAGGCAATCAACGAACGGGAAGCCGATATTGTCTGCCTGCAGGAAGTGGCGGAGCATTGGAATAACGGCGCGGGCGATTGGGATAGCAATTCGGCAAAGATCATCAACGACAGGTTGCGTAAGCCTTATCATATTGTTACCGACTGGTCGCACCTGGGATTCGACAAGTACCGGGAAGGCGTGGCGATATTAAGTAAATATCCCATGGCGGCGGAACAGGATTCCCGATATGTCTCAGACAGCCACGATCCGTACAGCATTCATTCCCGGAAAGTGGTCATGGCGCAAATGGATCTGCCTTACTTGGGATTAATCAATGTGTTTTCAGCGCATTTAAGCTGGTTAGAAGATGGCTTCAAGGAGCAATTCAACCGTTTGAGCGAGTGGGCGGAAAGCAAGCAGACCGAGCAAGTGAAAGCGACGTTATTATGCGGTGATTTTAATATTGCTGCGGGTTCGGAAGGTTACAGCCTGGTGGTCGATTTACACCAGTACGACGACCAGTTTTTAGCAGCCATTTCGCCGGGCGTATTTTATAAAATCTTTAAGGTCAATGATCCTCACTGGCAAAATTATCTCGCCGACGATTACCGCATTGATTTTATTTTCATGCACAAAACCAGCGAGCTGCTGGTGAAATCGGGTACTGTGCTGTTTACCGACGAGGATTACGGCAGTGTTTCTGATCACTGCGGTTATTTGATGACATTTGAACCGAAAGAAAATAAGGCATCCGGGGGCATTGTAGGTGATTGAATTAGCCAGGTTGGGTAGCGCACCCTTAACCGGATCACTGAAATAATTTCAAGAGATTAGTTTTGTACGAGGTAAAGAAATGCAGTTTGCGGAACATTACGCCACGCCCATTCATGGAAATCTGGGAGGCTCTTTTCAAAGAGTGAATGACTTTAATGATAAGTTTTATGTTCGCTGGGGAAAAATAGACTTTGACGTTTGGTTTGGAGTCCAAGCCAATGTAAAAGTCGTGTTGAAAGTCTATCGTGACCATGGCATCCAGGAAAATTACATTGTCGATACCGATGCCTACGATATCCAATGGAATCGACATAAACGCAGCACACGGGATTTTTATATCCACCTATTTTCTAAAAACTTTGGGCAAATTAATTGCATCAAGTTTTCTTTTATTGTGCATCTCGATGAACACTCCATTCCTTCCGAAAAGGAATATATTTTCATGGATTGGCATCAACTCCAGGATGACCATCCCCAGCACCGCAGCATTAACCATGACTGGGCAACGCCCAATAGCTATCGAACTTATGAGCTGAATGCAGGTGAATTACAGGGCGATGTGGATTGGTATAACCATCATTTTGATTCGTTGCAGCTAGTTCCCAAGTTTACCAAAGGCCAGCAGCACCATCCTTATCACCCAAAACGCTATATCCATGATCTTATAGATAAGGTAATACGCAGCAAATGGGAAAACCCTGACCGCTTTTGCACCATCAAGGTCAGTGTTGATTGCATTGACGATTCTGAGTTCATCAATCATTTGATTCATGCGAGAGATCAGGGGATTTGGGTTCAGTGTATTGTCGATTGGCGTAAGATGACGCTGACCAATAGTGAAAACTATGCCCGACTGAAACGTTCAAGAATAGAATTGCTGGGTGTGTTCTGTAGTCCTAAGCATCATCTGATAGAAGTTGAGCCGGACATGCACACCAAATTCATCATTTTTAATGATGAAGACTGCATACTGGGCTCATTTAATATCACCTTCGACCGCTGGTGGGCTAATTGGGAATCAGGTATGACGTTTCATTCCAAAGGTGTATGCCGCCTGCTTGACAATATATTTCAAAGTCAACGGGGAGGGGTGAACCAAAAATACGGTATCGACCCCTTGAGCCATTTCAATTTGCTCTATACCTTCGGCAGGCATAGCATGAGTAATGGGCAATACTACCGTCCCCATCATGCCATCCTGGCAGAAATCAACCGTGCCCGACACTCCATCAAGGTGTCATTATTTTTGATTGGTGATCTCTTGGGAGACCATCATGATAGTGTGGTTAATGCCCTGATCCATGCCAAGAACAGGGGTGTTTATGTGCATATCCTGTTCAATGGACATCTGGCCCGGCAAGGACGGATCGGCGTGGAACGGCCTATGGCGGAAGAACTCAACCGACCCTTATTACCGGCTGTGCAACGGCTGAAATCCGCCGGTATTCCGGTAGGTCTGGTTTATGGTCAAGATGATCATCCGGTGCCTTATTCTCCCATCCATTCCAAGTACTGTATTATTGATGACTATATTGTCATTGAAGGAAGTTTCAACTGGTATAACACCTCTGTGTTTTCCCATGATCTCATTGTGGTGGCCGCCAATCACGAAGTGGCAAAGCCTTATCTTTATGAATTTGACCAAATTCAACATTCTTTCAGGGTTTATTATTGATTTAACTCATTTAA
>PMDM01000182.1 GCA_003155565.1 Methylococcaceae bacterium
ATCCGGCAATTGGAAACCCTAGATCATATCAAGCGGATCAGGATACACAGCCGTCTACCCATCGTTTTGCCGGCACGGGTGACTGATGAGCTAATCAAGGTTTTGGTAAATTGCAGTAAACAAATTGTCCTTGTTGTCCATGCTAACCACGCTAACGAGATCAACGGACGGGTCGTGACGGCCTTCAACCTACTAAAAAATAAAGATATTACCTTACTCAATCAATCCGTGCTACTAAAAGACGTGAATGATAATGTTGATACGCTGTGTGAATTAAGCGAACAGCTTTTTTCTATTGGTATCACGCCTTACTACGTACATTTATTGGATAGGGCCACAGGGACAGGACATTTTGAGGTTTCAGAGGATGATGCAAGGCGAATCATGACACAAGTACAAAATCGCCTACCTGGCTATCTAGTCCCCAAATTAGTAAAAGAAATCGCTGAAGACGAGTCTAAGCAATACGTCTTTACAGAGTTGATAAATCAATAGCCCTGAGATTTCTTACTCTTCCGAATGGCCGGATTAGAAACGAAAGCGGTCTTTCAGGTTTAATAATTAGCTAAAAAATCGAAAGGGTCTAACCAACCCGCAAGAGACCATCAACCTTTACAATAAAAAATATCAAAAACGGACATTCAAAATTGACTTAGGCTTAAAGCTTTTCAAATCAACTATTGCCAACATACATCAACATCGCATTTGAGACAGGTTTTTCCCAGGCCATTTTCTGTTCTCACTCAAGTAGCTTTTTGAGTTATTTTAACTTTAAATTTAAGCAATCCTTGCAACAGTATTGCTTTATGCTATATTTTTTTGTAATTAAACATAACAAAAAACAAATTTTATGGAAAAAGTCACTGGTCTAGATTATTTAAGAAAACAGCTCAGCCGCAGCATACTGTCAGTGTTGATAATCTCCTTGTTGCAATTGGGCCTGATGAACGCCGCAAAAGCGGATTTCACCAATGGCGGTTTTGAAGACACGTATTCGCCGTCGGGAACAGTGACCAACGACCCGATCAACGGCTGGACGTTGACGGGGTACACCTTCAACGGCAGCGCTGCCACTACGTTACCAACCAGCATTTCCGGGATTAACTTAGGTTCAGCAACCAGCCCGGGCGGAATTACCGATATTTTTGACGCTTCAAACGCCAGTCATCCAGACGATTATTTTCTGTTGGGAGCAACTCCGACGCCTACCCTGTTATTGCCGGGAACCGGTTTGCAATCGGCTTCCATCAATTTGCGGTCCGGCCATGCGCCTTTAACGGTCTCGGGAACCCAAAGCAAACCGGCGTGGACCAAGATTGCCCAACAGGCAACTTCCGTCAGCCAGCAAATCACTATTCAGCCTTCGGACATCGACCCTACCGACAATAAGGTGCATGTCCGCTTTATCGCGGCGCCGGTTCTGGAAAATCCGGCACACTCCGTCAATCAGCAGCCTTTCTTCGCTATTCAGCTTAATAATATCACTACTGGGCGAACTGGAGCTAATCCATTATTTTTTCAATGGAACTTTGCTTCTCAGCCGGGCACTCCTTGGAAAAACCTCACCACCGCCGGCAGCAACACCGGAAGCAATACCAGCTATCAATATACGGAATGGCAATCATTCGACATGTCTCCCGGGAATGCTTTCATCCATGTCGGAGACACAATCGAAGTTGTAGTGATGGCTTCCGGCTGTTCGCTCGGCGGACATGACGGTCATGTCTATGTGGATGATGTGCATACGACCATTCCCTCTAGTTTATGGGTAACCGCTACTGGCCCGGCCAGTACCACCCCAGGCTCCACTGTCACCTACACCTACACCTATACCAACAACGGTAGCTTACCCGTCAATAACGTGACAGTCGCGGCTAATTTGCCTCAAGGTGCGCCGCCGCTGATCGGCGGCGTGCCCTCACCGATCACCCCGGCGCAAAACACCGCGTTTGTTTCGAACACCAATCCAACTACCGGCGGCAGTTGTAGCGGTGCCGGGCCAGTCACGTGTTCGATTGGCACCTTACAACCCGGACAGTCCGGCACTTTTACCGTTACGTTCGCCGTACCGGGTTCATGGGTCACAACGCCTGATGGCACTAACACCTCAGGCCCCGTTAACAATGGCAATTATCCGATCAGCGGCGACGGCGTAACCACGCTATTAGGTCCTTTGGTGCAAACCACGCTGGTCGCGCCATCCGCGATAAGCAACCTGACAGCCAACACCAGCAGCATGCCGGCTACTGCAGTTGTCGGTACGGCTTATACGGGTCACTTCACTTGTGCTAACAGCGGAGCCGGAAATGCGCCAACCGCCAGTTGTGATATTACCAATCTGCCTGCCGGTTTAGCGGTTTCTGGATGTACGATAACGCCATCCAACGTAGTATGGACGCAGCCGGCCACTATTCCGGCGAATCAAACCGTTACCTGTGACGTTACCGGTACGCCGACCACAAGCGGTTCTTTCACTGCTATTGTAACGACTGACGCGTCTAATAATTCCAACTCCACCACCAATCACGCTGACGCTCCTATCACCGTCATTCCGGTAAACCCAGCGGACATGGTTGCCGCTTCTTCACTGCCGACCAGTGGCTCGGTGTATAGCCCTTACACAGGAAGCTTCACTTGCACCAATAACAGTTCGGTTACCGCCACCTCAGTTCATTGCGCTATTTCCGGTTTGCCTAATGGGGTAACGCTGTCGTCTTGCAGCAGCCCCACGCAAAATCCATGGGTGGATGGCAGTTCCTTGTCGGCCAATCAAGCAGTAACCTGCACAGTGTCCGGCACACCGCAAAATGCTGGAAACGTAACGGCAACCGTGACTACAAGCTCTAGCAATCAGGTCAATACGTCAAATGATACCAGCTCGACCAATATAAACATCAGCAATAGCGTGCCGATTCCTGCAACGCTAAATGGTTCGAGCGTATTAAATTATGCGATAGTCTGCTGTGGTCGCCCCGTCATACTCAAAAACCTGCCGGGAGCGGGGAAAACCACCTATAAGGTGACTGCGCGCACGGGTAATGTCAGCTGTTTCATCGGTCATTCCGGCTCGCAAACCTACTTGAAAATGAACGGTCGCAACGGTTCCTGTACTGTGGTCGGCACTAAAAACGGCATTACAACCTTGCCGTTAACCGTGCATACGCCACCGCTGCGAGGTGGGAAGCGGAAGTAGTCCCCAGGAGAGATAGAGCTGGGCGACTTCACGGAGCGATGTATGCGGAATGGAATTGCAAAGCGGTACGCGACATCGCGTTGAGTTTTTGTGCAGCAAGTTTTATACCCCTTGCCGAGTATAAAACGAAATTAACAGGACGGCTGGGGCGGCATAGCCATGAGCCGTAGCGTTCAGTTTATTGCCGCTTGCTTAATGGGCTGGGATGCCCAAAACAAGCTTTCGCAAAAATAGCGACGTCCCGAAACGATTGTGCATTAAATTATTGATAATAATGAAACAAAGAAATCCTATGATACAAACTCTTACTAAAAGCGTTATTCTAGCTGCGGGCTTGACACTTCTGCATGCCCCATCTTACGCCAGTGATACTAACCAGCAGGAGGTGGACGCGAAAAATCCGCGATCATCTACAGCTTTAATGGCAACAAGTTCTGATACCAAAATCCAAGAATCATCTGAATTTTGGACCGGCTTTTACGGCGGTATCGGTTTGGGTGGCAATTTCACTTCCACCGACCTCCACTCCAATCATTCTGGATATATAAATCCAGACGGCAAATGCAACGTAAGTTCATCAATATCCAGCTTTTCCCCCGGCGTGCAATTCGGTTACCTGCATCAGTTTGAATCAAATGTAGTGTTGGGTGTCGAGGGAGATTTTACCTACAACACGCAAAATCGGACAAATATAACTTGCCCTTGCCCGACCTTTTCACCGGTAAAAGACCGGTTCAGAGCCGAAAACCTCCTACAAGGTTCGTTGCGGGGACGGTTGGGTTATGCTCTTGATAACAATTTGCTACCCTTCGTGAGTGTGGGCGTCAGTTTTGCCGATATGGGAATTAAATACAGCAACGAGGCCGGCAATTCTTACAACAAAACTGCCACACAAGCGGGTTGGCTTGCCGGTGCCGGTCTAGAATGGGGCTTTTCGGATGATTTGTCGGTACGTGCGGAATATTACTATTCAGCCTACAACAGGCTGAACATTGCCATCCCCAGCGTATACGGCTTAACAGACCCCAACGGAAGCGCACACCTTAATGTTAACGACAACACGGTTAGGATCGCCCTTAACTATTGGTTTTAAGGACGCAAATACGTATGGATGCACTTAAATCTCGGCGACGAGCATATGACCAATCCTTTTTCCCGAATACGCTGTGCACTGCATATTCGGGGCGTTAAGCAAAAACAGACTTACTTAAAAGACGCTTGGAAATTTCAACTATCGTTAGTTTGCCATTACCTCAATTGTTCGGTCGTTCGACTTTTGAAGAGATAGCATAACGAATGTCAGCTTTCCAAGATTGGCCAGCTACTTAAATTAAACAGGTGACGGTCCGTTGATGGCCGGTTCTTGAAATTCAATTACTTGACCGATATATTTGTGTCACCGTCAGCTAAGGACATCAGAGCAGACTGTATAGCTGCTTAAGCACCGAGCATGGCAGAAAAACCTAAGACTTTGATTTTTTGTTGGTAATTCCATGCGGCACATGCGCGGCAGCGACATGGACAGCCGCAGATTCGCAATGGCCTTTTTGGTCATCAAAGAAAATATCCGCGCCAAATGCTTTCAAAAACGCGCCTTTGGACATTCCACCCAGGAACAGAGCTTCATCAATACGGATGCCCCAAGCCCTGAGCGTCCTGACCACCCGCTCGTGTGCGGGCGCTGCCCGCGCCGTGACCAAAGCAGTCCTGATCGGCGAAAGCTCAGGATCAAACTGCTTTTGGATATGGTGTAGCCTAGCCAAGAAATCCTTGAATGGCCCACCAGGCAAGGGGGTTTTTGCTTCATTCCGTTCATTTTCGGAAAATACCGCCAAGCCCTGTTCCTGATAAATACGTTCGGAATCATCGGAAAACAAGACTGCATCGCCATCAAAAGCGATACGTAATTGTTGGCTCTGATTGGTTGTAGAAGAGCCGCTCATGATAGTTGCTGCCGCAAAACCGGCATCCAGGGTTTTGACGACATCATCGGCATTCGCCGACAAAAACAAATGTGCGCCAAATGCGGACATGTACGCGTAAGGAGAAACGCCGCTGGTAAAGGCGGCACGGGTAATGTTTAACTTATGGTGGGCGATGGAATTAAATATCCTTAATCCAGTATCTGCACTGTTCTGGGAAAGCAGGATGATTTCGACCAATGGCTCATTAGGGCTGCTGTCATTGATCGCCAGGAATTTTTTTACCAAGGAAAAACCATAACCCGGTGCTAAAATTTCGTCTTCATGTTTTATCTGGTATCTGCAAAACGCTTCTTTGCCTTGCGTTTCAAAGACCGCGTGGGATTCATCCAGATCGAATAAGGCCCGTGAAGATACCGCAACAACCAGTTTTTGTTTTTTCATACTCTGTGGACACCTCTAATGCCGGGAACCAGGCTGGGAAAATCGGCCAATCACTAGCAAGGGGTTGAAAAGCACCCTACTATTGCAGTGCATGGATGCACTGTCTTTTATCAATGACTGTTAGGTCATTGATAAAAAGAGTTTTCGTAAAACCGCGTTTTACGAAAACGAGTTAAAAAAGGCCATGGACGGACTTTTTTAACATCCTATTTGGAATAAACTTATTGTTAATCATGTTTCTCCTGTTTGATGATAAAATCTTGTTAAACAACAACTCGAAAAATCATGCAACTTACCATTACTGCTTTAGGAAAGCTCCACACCCATTTTATTGCGGAAATACTGCCCATTATCCGTGATTGCAAATGTAATGTGGTGGAAATAAGGTCATCACGTCTTGGTCAGTCTACTGCCAGCTACTTGTTAATTCAAGGGAATTGGAACCAGATAGCCAAAGTGGAAAGCGCCTTGGATTTAATTCAGAAGCGCATGGAAATCAAAATTCACACTCTACGAACCGAACCTAAGGAGAAAGGTAAAGAGTCTGTGCCTTATACCCTGGAGACCATCTCCCTGGACAAGGAAAGCATTATAGAGTCCATCACCACGTTTCTGCTGGGTCGTGATATTGAAATCGAGGAAATAATGGGCAGTTCTTATCTGGCACCTTATGCCCAAACGCCAGTATTCTCAACCAAATTAATAATTCTGATCCCCCCGCAACTGCATCTTTTATCGCTGCGTGAAGAGTTTTTGGATTTTTGCGATCATTTAAACATCGACGCAATTCTTGAACCCATAAAACGATAGGTGTAACCATGGCTCAACCCAATATTGGCAACCTTGTACCGGATTTTGAAGCGAAAGCGACAGGCGATAAAACCGTCAACCTCAGCGATTATCGCGGCAAGTTTGTTGTCCTGTATTTTTATCCCAAAGACAGTACGCCGGGATGTACGCTGGAAGGCCAGGATTTTCGGGACAACATCGAAAAATTTATGGCTTTAAACGCTGCGGTTCTCGGCGTATCAAGAGACTCTATCAAATCCCACGAAAACTTCAAATGCAAACAAGAATTCCCTTTTGACCTACTTTCTGATGTGGATGAGACACTCTGTCAGCTATTTGATGTCATCAAAATGAAAAACATGTACGGCAAACAGGTTAGGGGCATCGAGCGCAGTACTTTTATCATTGATCCACAAGGCGTATTGGTAAAGGAGTGGCGCAAGCTAAGCGTTAAGGGACATTGTGAGCAGGTTTTGCTGGCGTTGAAGGAATTAACGCCAGCGTAGGGACAACCCTTGTGGTTGCCCCCTGGTCATGAAATAAATAATGGGCAGGCGCAGGGGCAGTGCCTACTTGAGTTTAATTTTCCGTCTCAGACAGCATCATGCCGTCATTATCAAATCCGCCTGCCTGGGCAGCGCCCAACTTAATCATCAAACGGACTTCGTTTCTGGAATCTGCTGAATTCAAGGCATCTTCGTAACTGATCTTACCGGCGGTATACAAATCGTAAAGTGCTTGGTCAAAGGTCTGCATACCCTGTTCACGGGAACTTTTCATCAGTTCCTTAAGCTTGTTAACTTCGCCCTTGCGGATATAGTCCTTGGCTAACGGCGTGTTCAGCAATATTTCAACAGCGGGGTAACGGCCTTTGCCATCGGCGCGTTTGATTAATTGTTGGGCGACAATACCGCGCAAGTTCAGCGACAAGTCCATACACAACTGGTCGTGCATCTCATCAGGGAAGAAATGCAGAATCCTGTCCAATGCTTGATTCGCATTGTTGGCATGTAAAGTGGATAAACACAAATGACCTGTTTCCGCAAAAGTAATCGCATTCTGCATGGTTTCCCGCGTCCTGATTTCGCCGATCAGAATAACGTCAGGCGCTTGTCGCAGCGTGTTTTTTAAGGCAATTTCGTAGGATTCGGTATCAATCCCCACTTCGCGCTGGGTAACTATACATCCTAGATGAGGATGTTGAAATTCTATCGGGTCTTCAATCGTAATAATATGACCGCTACTGTTTTGGTTTCGGTGCTTTATTAGAGAAGCCAATGAGGTCGATTTACCGGTACCTGTTGCCCCAACAAAAATAACCAATCCGCGCTTTTCCATGATTAAGTCTTTAAGGATGGGGGGCAAATGCAAATCGTCTGAATCAGGGATTTGGTTTTCAATGCGCCGCAACACCATACCCGCCGCATCGCGCTGGGTAAACGCGCTGATCCTGAAGCGGCCCAAACCGGGGTAGCCGACAGCAAATTGACATTCCTTAGTGTTTTCAAACTCGTTTTTTTGCCGCTGATCCATGAGACTCAGCACAACTATCATAGCTTGCTCGGCTGTCAGCATGGTTTTGGAAACCTCGACCAGCGCTCCATCGACTTTCATGGTCGGTGGTCTGCCCGCCGTAATGAACAGATCGGATGCCCGCCGTTTTACCATTAATTCTAATAAGGCTTTAAAATCCATGATTTTCTCTGCTTAACGGAACATATCTTTATTGACGGCTTTGCTCATTGCCATCTTGGAATGGATCAAGCCTTGATCGACGAGGTCTTTCAGGTTTTGGTCTAGCGTTTGCATACCTTCCTTACGTCCAGTTTGAATGGCTGAATACATTTGCGCCACCTTGGCTTCACGAATCAAGTTTTTGATGGCCGATGTACCCACCATGATTTCATGGGCAGCAATCCGGCCGCCGCCAGTTTTCTTGAGCAAGGTTTGTGAAATAACCGCTTGTAAGGATTCAGAAAGCATCGACCTTATCATGTCTTTTTCTGCGGCTGGAAATACGTCGATAATACGGTCAATTGTTTTGGCTGCGGAAGTGGTATGCAACGTACCGAACACTAAGTGACCGGTTTCCGCTGCCGTTAGCGCCAAGCGGATCGTTTCCAAATCACGCATTTCACCCACCATAATAATATCCGGGTCTTCCCGTAGGGCTGAGCGTAGTGCCTCATTAAAACCGTGGGTATCTCGATGCACTTCGCGCTGGTTAATCAGGCACTTTTGGCTGTCGTGGACAAACTCGATAGGGTCTTCGACCGTCAAGATATGGGCATAATCATTGGTATTAATATGATTAATCATCGCCGCCAAGGTGGTCGATTTTCCAGAACCGGTAGGCCCTGTTACTAAAATAAGGCCGCGTGATTTAGTCGTCAGCTCGGCAAAAAACTTGGGGGCTTTTAGATCCTCCAGTGATAAAACTTTTGACGGAATCGTCCTGAACACTCCCGCCGCGCCACGTTCCTGATTAAACGCATTCACCCGAAATCGGGCAACCCCGGGCAATTCAAAAGAAAAATCGGTTTCCAAAAATTCCTCATAATCGCGGCGCTGCTTGTCATTCATAATGTCATAAATGAGGCGATGGATTTCCTTGTGATCCATGGCCGGCAGGTTAATACGGCGCACATCGCCGTCGACGCGAATCATGGGCGGCAAGCCGGCGGAAAGGTGAAGATCCGAGGCCCCTTGTTTGGCACTAAAGGCCAGCAGTTCTGTTACATCCATAGCGTTAACTACCTTGTGATAATGTGAATGAGGTGGAGCTCAAAGGACAATCTATCGAAATATGTTAAAGACAGTATGCCAAAGAAAGACCGCTAACAATATAGCGAAGGTGAGGGCCCGTATTCAACAGGCGGCACGGGAAAATGCCCGGGATGTGAAGGACATCCAACTATTAGCGGTCTCCAAAACCCGGAGCGTCGAGGATATAAAGGAAGCCTTTGCTGCCGGAATCAGTGATTTAGGCGAAAACTATGCCCAGGAGGCAGAGACCAAGATAAAGGCGCTGGGTGATCTGCCATTAACCTGGCATTTTATTGGCCCGGTGCAGTCCAACAAAACCGAGATCATTGCCAGGCACTTCACCTGGCTGCA
>PMDM01000414.1 GCA_003155565.1 Methylococcaceae bacterium
GGGATGGGCCGATGGTTGAGATGTCAACCAAAGACAAGACCTATGTACAAGTCGATACCTTCGCCCGTTGGCGGATTACCGACCCGATGCGTTATTACCTAAGGCTAAGGGATGAACGTAGCGCCCAGTCTCGATTGGAGGACATTTTAGGCAGCGAAACCCGCACCGCTATTGCCCGGCACGAATTGATTGAAGTCGTGCGCTCCGATAAAGACCGCAAACCGTTGCAGGACGAAAGCCTGGGGCCGTTAACGGGGGAAGGCACACTCGGCGTATTGCGCCCGATTAGGGTTGGCCGTGCCGCCATCGAAAAAAGCGTGTTTGACGCTGCGGCACCTAAATTGGCCGAGTATGGCATCGAACTGCTCGACGTTCGCTTCAAGCGCATTAATTACAATCAGGAAGTGCTCGAACGCATTTACCAGCGGATGATCAGTGAGCGTTTGCAGATCGCGCAACGCTTCCGTTCCGAAGGCGAAGGCGAAGCGGCACGCATTAACGGCAACAAAGAGCGTGACATTAAACAGATCGAATCCACGGCCTATAAACAAGTACAGGAAATCCAGGGCGAGGCCGACGCTAAAGCCACAGAAATCTATGCATTGGCTTACGCACAGAAACCGGAGGCCGCCGAGTTTTATAAATTTCTCAAGAGCATGGAGACCTATCGAAAAGTCATCAACACTGATGCGACCATCGTACTTTCAACCAACAGCGACTTATTTGCATTGCTTAAGCGGGTGGAACAGAAAAATCATTAAGTAGATGGGGTTGCAACCCCATTTGGAATTACTAAAATTAACTGTTGCCTTAATTGGCATATTGTTAAGGGATATTTATCAAAGGTGACTTCATTATGTCCAGGCAAAGTAAAATTCTTGAGCAAATGCCGCAATGGGCTTGTCTTCAATGTGGCTATAACATGATCGGTGTGATGCCTGATGTATGTCCGTTTTGCGGGGCTCGTCACTGGGTCTTGTAGGATATACGAAATCCCCGATCCATCACTGTGAAGTGTTATTGATTCGGCCTGTTGATGTTNNATCTTCATAAGGCCGAATCAATAATCAGCTTTGCATCATCCATCTTTCTTTAATTAGCAACTCCGGCAAAAAGATGCGTTGTTTGTTATATAATGGCAACAATGTTCCCAGCCTAAAATTAATCCTTTCATAACAAACTTCCTGCAAAGCTAAATACACTGCACAGCCTAAGCTTTAAGTTAATTTAGGACATGTTTTGCTCAGGCGAGCATGATTTTCAGGCACCATCACTAATAGGTTATTCCGATAAGCTCCGCAGACACTATAAATTACGCAAATGGATAAACGAGTCCTCCAACGCTTATTAACGGGGTACATTATCGTCGGCGTAATTCTTGTCATTGTTGTTATCGTCAAATTATTCCAACAGGAAATTCACACTTCACGATACCAAGCGCGCTACCTCTCAGAAATTGCCAAGCAATTAAGTTTTAAGCTTAATCCAGGCCAAAGCAAATCAATACACTATCCAAGCTATGGTCCGTATGACCAACGCTTTGGTTACACGCTCATTCCAGACTCAATTGTCCGATTGGAAAAAACTGGTTTCAATATCAGCGCACAAGCATCCTCATCACCGATGATGGATAAATTATCGGGTTATGGGCTGTTTCCCATCTATCAGGAAAAAACCAGGGCCGGGTTAAGCATTAAAGACTACCGCAACAATATCATTTTTAGCACAATTTATCCTAGCCGAGGATACCAGCGTTTCGAGGCGATTCCTCCGTTAGTCTTGCAAACGCTGTTGTTTATCGAAAACAGGGAGTTGTTAGATGACAAAAATTCTACCCTGAATCCTGCTGTTGAATGGGATCGCTTCGGCTTTGCCGCCTTGCTGATGATGGCCAACAAACTTGGCATATCCGACAGTGTTCCCGGCGGCAGCACTCTGGCAACACAAATCGAAAAATACCGTCATTCTGCCAATGGTTATACCAATTCTGGCATCGATAAAATTCGCCAGATGGTTAGCGCCTCCCTTCGCGCTTATCTGTTAGGGCCTGATACCCGTGAAATGCGCAAACAAATCGTCCTCGCTTACCTTAACTCTATGCCACTTTCAGCTACGCCAAAAGCCGGTGAAGTCCATGGCCTAGGTGATGGTCTGGCTTCTTGGTTCGGCGCCGATTTCGATCAAGTTAATAGCTTACTCAGCCCAGCGGCATTCAGTTCTTATGAACAAATCAGCCCACAACAGGCAACCGCTTTTCGACAAGTGTTGACAACATTGCTGTCACAACGGCGGCCCTCATACCTTCTGGGAAAAGGTTACCCAGCGCTAAAAGAACTCACGGACAGCTATCTTAGGCTTATGGCTAACCAAGGCTTTATCTCAACCGCATTGCGCGATGCCGCGCTCAAGGTAAACAACTTAAAACCAGTCGTTTCCGCGCCGAATCCAAGCAGTTTTTTAGCGGAAAAGAAAACCCAATCAATCCTAAGAACTCGCCTTGCCAAAACATTGGGGACTAAATCGAATTATGAATTGGATCGTTTGGATTTAACGGTAAAAACAACTCTCGATTACAATCTGCAGCAATCCATCAGCAAAGCCCTGCATGGCTTGAATGAGCCGGTTAATGCCCGCGCAGCAGGCATTTTGGGTTATCGGATGCTCGATGCCAACATCGATTTGGCACCTATTATCTACAGTTTAATGTTATTCGAAAAAAGCCCGACGGGAAATCTGCTGAGAGTACAAACGGATAACTATGACCAACCCCTGGACATCAACGAAGGCATTCGTCTCGATCTTGGCTCAACTTCAAAATTGCGTACGATGGTGCACTATTTGGAGTTGATAACCCAAATTTATCAGCAGCACCAAGGCCGTACACAAGGAGAACTCAAAAAAATCATTCTACATCCACGCGATTATCTGTCTGCGTGGGTCATCGAAAAACTTTCATTGAAAAGTGATATCGGCCTTGAAGATTTGCTGAATGATGCGCTTGATAGACGCTATTCGGCTAGCCCTTACGAATATTTTTTTACGGGTGGTGGACTACATCATTTTAACAATTTCGATAAATCAGAAAACAGCCAGATCAAATCAGTACGCCATGCCTTGCGGGACTCGACAAACCTTGTCTTTATCCGCTTGATGCGCGATGTTGTCTACCATCATCTTTACAAACCAGGTGGTATAGCGCGTTGGCTTGACGATCCAGCAGATCCTAGACGCAAAGAATATCTGGAACGCTTTGCCGACCATGAAGGCAGGGCTTATCTACGGCGCTTTTATGTTAAATACCAAGGCAAAACGCCTGAAGAAGCCATGCAATCATTGATCGAAAAAGTTCAGCCTAAAGTTTCGCGCTACTCCATGCTTTATCGGTCAATATATCCAGAGCATGATGAAACACAGTTCTATCTTTTTCTAAAATCCCACATAAAAGGGACTGACTTGGTGAATGAAGATATTTATGGATTGTATGACAAATATTCGATAGAGAATTTTGATTTACAAGACCAAGGCTTCATTACCAAAGTGCATCCGCTGGAATTATGGCTGGTACGGTATTTAACTGCTCATCCCAAAGCAACCCTGGAAAATATCCTGGCAGCAAGTTACGAACAACGCCAGGAAGTTTACCGGTGGCTACTCAAAAGCAAACGAAAGGACTCCCAACAGCGGCGCATCATGACTTTACTTGAAGAAGAAGCTTTTAAGGAAATCCACAAAGCATGGCAACGTGTGGGTTACCCATTCAGTAAATTAACGCCGTCTTATGGGTCATCCATCGGTGCATCAGGAGATCGCCCCGCCGCTTTGGCTGACCTAATGGGCGTCCTACAAAATGATGGGGTGCGGCTTCCCGCTATCCGTTTCGACAGCTTGCATTTTGCCTCCGCAACGCCATATGAAACCATATTAAAAAAACAACCTGAACAGGGTGAACGTATTTTTCCATCTGAAGTCGCACGCGTCGCTCGTGGTGCACTTGCTGGAGTAGTGGAAGGCGGAACAGCCTCGCGCTTAAGGGGCGTTTATACGGATAGTAATGGCAAACCTTTGCTCGTCGGAGGAAAAACCGGAACCGGTGACCATCGCAAACAGGTTTGGGGCGAACGGGGACGACTATTACAATCGAAATTCATCAGCCGCGCCGCCACATTTGTATTTTTCCTGGGTGACCGATTTTTTGGTGTTATCACGGCTTACGTCGAGGGGCCTAATGCTGAACGCTACCACTTTACCAGCTCATTGCCGGTACAGATTATTAAATACCTTAAACCCACGCTTTCGCCTTTGTTGAATATAGCAGAAGATAAAAATCGTTCCCCCTTAATCCCTTAAATGTCCGTACTCTTCGATTGGGGTATTTATTACTCGAGTTTCGGATCATAAGTAAAAGCCGATAATTGGGATTTTCTTTTTTCTTTTAATTTTGCGGTTCCCAGCAATTGTTGCCGGGTTTGTTACGGTAAATTTATTAAGCTTGCTCAGAGGCTTGAAGTTTTCAGAATTTAATGCACACAACAATAAGCAACAATAATGCCGAATAAGTTATTAAATATCATAAAGTTACATAAGTATAATTGATTGCATATCAGGCAAGTTTGGATTCAACAAAATATTATTTCCTTCGCTACAAATATCTGATATTGTCTATCGCAGAAACGCCAATAGATCGTAACTATTCTGCGATTTATGCCATATAAATTGTTGAANNGCAACTGCGCTTCCCGGCTAAATTCTAATAACGAAGGGAGAAAGTGATGGGCAAATTTAGTTTTAGAAATAAAGGCGGCAAAAAATCCGGAAACAATTTGCCCAAACAAGAATCCTCTCATCAACCTAAAGATCCGTCTGATACGGTTGGGCAAAACCAAATCTCGAAAGAACTCAATCCGGGTAATTCTGCCACGAGTTCAAGGCCATTCGCTTTCCTGAAGGACAAGGTTAAGCTGGATAACCCTTCTGTTCAGAATAAATCTCCCGAGCCATCCGTAACTCAACAAGCTGCCTGCCCTTTTGGTGACGAAGTCATCGAACACGAAACCCCAAAAAAACCAACCATCACCCCCGGTTCCCAAGGCGAACATGAACTCCAGCAAAAATGGGGCACAAGAGACCGGGCGCTAAATTTTTATGATCGGCAGGTTCTGGATTATCTGGCGCCGAAAATGAAAGAATTCATCGCCCGTCAGGAGTTTTTGTTTATCGCCTCCGCCGATCGTAACGGCGAATGCGACTGCACGTCAAAATTCGGCAGGCCCGGTTTCATTCGGGTGCTCGGCGACAAATATCTGATATACCCTGAGTTTCGTGGCAACGGTGTGCTCGCAAACTCCGGCAATATGACCGAAAACCCGCATATCGCCATGTTGATGATAGATTTTACCCGAGACACGGTGGGGCTGCATGTCAATGGTAAAGTCAGGATTGTTGCTAACGAAGAATTGCTGCAATATGCCGATAAACTGCCTAAAGATGTCATTGAAGAAATCAATCAGGAGGGTAAAAAGTGTCCTGAACGCTGGATGATGATAGAAGTTGAAGAAGCCTATATCCAATGCTCCAAGCATATTCCGCTGATGAAAAAAGCGGATAAAAATATCGATTGGGGCACCGACAATATGGCTGCGAAAGGCGGCGACTACTTTCAATTGATGGACATTCCGCTCTATGACCGGGTCGGCGGCGGCAAAGCGATGGAAGTGGCCGTGGATGTGTTTTATCGGAAAGTTTTGCAGGATGAACTGGTCGGTCATTTTTTCGAAGGCACTGATATGGCTAGTTTACGCCTGAAACAGAAATCATTTCTGTCGATGGCTTTCGGCGGCCCTTATCACTATTCGGATGCTGACCTGCGTTCTGCCCATAAACCCTTGCTTGAGAAATACGGCTTATCCGACGAGCATTTTAATCGGGTTCTGGAACTCTTCAGGGAATCGCTCGCAGAGTTAAATATTTCGGCAAACGAACAGCAAGGGATGATGGAAATACTCGACAGTACACGAGACGCGATTTTAAACCGATAAGTAGATATTCATGACTGCGGCTCATCCTGAAACCAACAGAATGAAGAAGAAATAGCATGAAAACCAGTAACCTGCTGCTCAATGGAAAAATTTACAATTGCCTGATTGGAGAAACGGTGCTGGATGCATTACTCAGGCAGAAGGTCGACGTGCCTTATTCATGCAAAAAGCAAACCTGTATGACTTGTATGATGCATTCATTGAATGGCACACCGCCAATTAAATCGCAACTTAACCTCAAAGAAACCTTGCAATTGCAAAACAATTTTCTGGCCTGTGCTTGTATACCGCAACGCGATATGGAAATTGCCTTAAATCAAGAGATTTTAACCCGTGAGATTAGTGCCCATGTGGTCGAACTGAACCGGTTGAGCCAAAGCATGTTGGAACTGGTTTTA
>PMDM01000345.1 GCA_003155565.1 Methylococcaceae bacterium
TTGGAGAGATGGTATCTACTCGCTGAGGGGTTAGGCCCGTTCAGCCGAAGTGATGAACCTTGCATAGTTTCGTGAGATTGCCGAGCTTGAAGACACGCTCAGGATGCGATGCCGCTCGCGGAGCCCTACGTTCACTAGGCGACACCAGGCGAAGGCGGGTGTTCTCGACACGGAACGCGTCATTGACCGCGAAGGCAATGCGGTACTCATGCTGCGGCATGTATACGCTGAGTTTAGACATCGCAATCTTCTCGGGGAGCGCCCAGTCGATGATTGGTGGTTGGTCTTGTGTGTAGTAGTTGACCTCACCATAAACGAGCATCTTGCTTTTGATTGAGGGTCGGCGCAACAGCGCGCCGCGAACGCCTGCGATGAACCTGCTAGGGCTTCGGATCTCAACGCATGCGCTGGACTGAAACTGGGCAGCGAGNNCGCTGAGAACAGTGCTGAGGCAAAAGACGAAGATGTCGTCCTCGTTCGCGGACGACTCGAAGGAATGCGGTAGAATAACCTTCTGCTGCGTTGCAGTGAGCGTGATCTCAAGCCCGCCATGAGGGCGATGGAGTCTTGTGCCCTCAAATTCATCGCCGCGCACTTGAGCATCTTCATAGTCACGGAAGTACGACAGGGAGCGAAACAGAACTGCGCCTTCACGGACGAAGGCATCGACGTTTTTCGCGGGGAGATACTTGTACAGGCTGGACACACGAAGGGCCTAACGTTTGAATTCACAGGCGCTGCGCGGCTNNCCGGTGGAATGATGGGTTGGGCGTCGCAGGATACATAGCAAGGTGAGCGGTATGAGGACTCACTTTCTACCGAACCACCTTCGCCATCCCGTGGGCTTCGTTTCGGCATCAAGTCTGTCCTGTTCAATTTTGAGCAGCTCCTGAACGGAGAGATAAGGTTCTGCCAAGCCTTTGACGGCCAGTTGCCGAAGTTCGTCGTCTTCGGCCATTCGACCAGCCTGCACCTCGCGCTGAGTAACGGCGTGAAGAAGCTCGACCGATACGTTTTGTCCGATCAGGACTTCGCGCATTAGCAAGAGGCGATAGTCTTTGGCACGCGTGTCCCTGAACAACTCCATGTCTTCGGGAGCAATGTTTCCGCTGCGCTCGACAAAGTCCATGACCGCGTGGAACACTTGCAAAAGAATGACGCGTTCGCTGCTATCAATAGTTTGCTCGGCAGCATCGTGAATCTGTTCACGAACAGCTCGAAAGTCGAGTTGCTTGCCGGCTGCGGCGTCGGCTTGGAGACGGCTCAGGATATCTGCTGCGTTCATGTTTCCCCCTGCTTAGATTTGATCGAAAACAGCGCGATTCACGGAAAGCTTTGCTCACGATGCCCAACGTGAAGTAGACACCTAATCAGGTGGCTAGTAAAATTAAAAAAACGGCGTATATCATATATAGATTTTAGCCTTATCAAAGGCTTAACATAGTGTTTTTTTGATAAGGCCGTAAGACGTATTAAATGTAGGGCGGATTACGACGCACGGGAAATCTTTGCATATACGAGGCCTGGAGGACTTGCGCGTCTAATCCGCCCTACGATGCTACCTCAACAACCCCTGCAACAGCCCATTCAACTTATGGACAAAAGCCGCAGGATCATCCAATTGCCCACCTTCGCTCAAGATCGCCTGGTCAAACAAGATATGCGTCAAATCGGCAAAGCGCTCGTCGTCCTGCTCAACTTTTAGACGTGAAACTAATGCATGGTTGGGGTTGATTTCAAAGATCGGTTTTCTGTTCATCCCCATGCCCATCGACTGCCCGGCTTCCTTCATGATCCGTTCCATATTCAGGCTCATACCGTAAACGTCGGCAACCACACAGGCCGGGGATTCGGTCAGGCGGTGGCTTAATTTGACTTCACTGACTTTATCGCCCAATACGTCTTTGATTTGCTTGATGACTGCCTCGAAATCCTTGCTGACTTCTTCCAGCTCTTTTTTGGTTTCTTCATCGTCCGGCACACCTAAGTCCAGGTCGCCTTTGGCTACCGATTGCAAATGCTTACCATCGAATTCCTCTAAATGAGAAATCAGCCATTCATCAATCCGGTCGGACAGCAATAGGACTTCAATGCCTTTTTTACGGAATATTTCCAGATGCGGGCTGTTTTTTGCGGCAGCAAACGTTTCTGCGGTGACATAATAGATTTTGTCCTGGCCTTCCTTCATCCGGCTGACGTAATCTTCCAGCGTGACTTCTTGCTTGTCGGTATCGGCAAGGGTGGACGCAAAACGTAGCAATTTAGCAATCCGCTCCTTGTTACTGAAATCTTCAATCGGGCCTTCCTTGATGACCTGACCAAACTGCGACCAGAACTTTTCATACTTTTCCGGCTCATTTTTTGCCAAGCCTTCTAGCATTCCCAAGACCTTCTTGACGGCTCCGGATTTGATGGTGCTGATTTGCTTGCTTTGCTGCAAAATCTCCCGTGACACATTCAATGGCAGCGAACTGGCATCGACAATACCACGAATAAAGCGCAGGTAGCGCGGCATCAATTGTTCCGCATCATCGGTAATAAACACCTTACGGATGTACAATTTGACACCATGTTTGGGATTTCTGTCCCAAAGATCAAACGGCGCATGGGCAGGCACGTAAAGCAATAAGGTGTATTCGTTGGTGCCTTCGACTTTGCTATGTACATGCACCAAAGGATCTTGATAATCATGCCCTACATGCTTGTAGAATTCATTGTAATTCTCATCGGAAATCTCCTGACGGGATTTAGTCCATAAGGCAGAAGCGCTGTTGATGGTTTCTTCTTCTATCTTTGTAACCGGTTTTTCCTTTTCTTCACCCTCTTCATTTTCTTCATCATCCATTGCTGGTATGGATTCTTTGTCCATCACAATCGGCAGGGAGATATGATCGGAAAATTTTCTGACGATGGAACGGATACGGTAGCCGTCTAAAAACTCGCTTTCGGATTCCTTAAGATGCAACACGATTTCGGTGCCGCGTTGTTCCTTGGTTACCGTTTCCAACGTGTAATCGCCTTCCCCTGTCGATTCCCAACGTGCGCCTTCTGAGTTGCTTGCCCCGGCTTTGCGCGTGGTCAAGGTGACTTTGTCAGCTACGATAAACGCAGAATAAAAGCCGACACCGAACTGGCCGATTAACTCGCTGTCTTTCGCTTGTTCGCCGGTTAAGGCTTCAAAAAACTGTTTTGTGCCAGATTTGGCAATCGTACCGATATGTTCCTGCACTTCGGCGCGGGTCATGCCGATACCGTTATCGGTAACGGTAATGGTGCGTTTATCTTTATCGTAGGCCAGGCGTATCTTTAATTCGCTGTCGCCTTCATAAAGGTCGTCATTGGATAAAGCCTCAAAACGCAGCTTATCAGCCGCGTCCGAGCCATTGGAAATTAACTCGCGCAGAAAGATTTCCTTGTTGCTGTACAAGGAATGGATCATCAGATGTAAGAGATGCTTTACTTCAGTTTCAAAACCTAAGGTTTGTTTTTTTGCTTTGACAGACATTTCCTGTTCCTAAATGGTGAAATTAACTGTGCTTGATTTAAGGGCAGATTTTATTATTTCAAGCCTGTGTAGAATTTTGATTTAATTGTAACCCGCGAAGAGCGCGTGAAATCAGCGTTTTATGTTGCACTGTAAGCGGAACATGCCATCTTTCACAATAATCGATTACGACTTTAATGGCTTTTGCTTCATTAATCCTACCTTAATCATTCCGTCATATATTCAAAAGACTAATATTCGATAATTTTAAGAGGTATTGCGTGAAGAATAATCCAAGTTTAACTTCAATATTTGGGCATTCTAGTTTAAAGATGCCATTTTCATGGAAATTAATTTCAATAGTAAGTTTTGTTGTGCACTTTAGCCTCTTATCACCCAATACTGCACATGCTGCTGGTGTCGTCGGCAACGGTAGCGCAGGCAGTTGTACCGACACGGCATTAAATGCCGCTTTATCTGGAGGAGGTAGGGTTACGTTTAATTGTGGAAATGCTGCTAAAACCATTCTCATAGGGAGTGAAAAAACCATTTCCGCTAACACAACTATTGACGGCAAAAATAAAATTAACCTTAGTGGCGGCAACGCAATACGGATATTTAACGTAAATCCGGGCATCCGTTTCTCGACTAAAAATATGACCTTGTCCAATGCTTTTACCTCCGGGCAAGGAGCGGCGATCAACGCCAGCAGCTTCCAAAATACTGTAGTGACAGTAAAACATTGCAAATTTATCAATAATATTTCCAGTCAACTTGGAGAAGCTGGAGGTGGTGCGATTTTTAGCGCAGTGGGCACAGTAATTGTCGATAAATCCACATTTATAGGTAACAACGCCAGTATCGGAGGCGCCATAAGAATACTAAACAGTGATTTAACCGTGACAGCCAGCGCATTTATCGGTAATAAAGCGATTGATGCCCTTAATGGAAACGGCGGTGCGATTTATGTTGACGGTGCAAAGGGAGATAGTGGACAAATCGTTATTCGCAGCAGTACGTTCAAAAGTAACACCGCTACTGCATACGGCGGCGCTTTGTTTAATAACGTCTATAACAACAATATCACATCGATAAGTAAAAGCTTATTTTCAGGGAACTTTGTTGGCGGCGGCAGTAACGGTCAAGGTGGTGCTATCTGGAGTAATGGCGATCCAGCAATAGGAGGCCATTGGGTAATCAACACCAATAACACTACGCTAACAATCGTTAATTCCACGTTATCGGGCAATACCGCCAGTCAACAAGGCGGAGGAATATTTATCGCCAGACATCCGAGAGGTTCAGTGATAAGCAAAAGCACCATTTCCGGTAATACTGCTATTAATAGCATGGGCGGAGGAATTGTACAGACTGATGGTGGTTTTTTATCAATCCTTAATAGTACGATTTCCGACAATAGGGGTAATGGCGAATTTTCAATGGGGGCAGGCATGTATATAGGTAGCAATGCTAAGGCAGTAATTACCAATGCCACAATTGACAATAATATCGCCAATTGGCAGGCGGGCGGGGTTTTTGGCGGCTTGAATGTGACGCTTAAAAACACCATTCTTGCCAACAACATTGCCAAAAATGGCGGTAACCCTTGGAATATCAAACATAACTGTTTTGAGCCCATGACCGATGGCGGGAATAACCTGCAATTCCCAATCCCTATAGATATGGATTGCACATCGAGTATCCTAACCGCCAATCCGAAATTAAGGAAACTTGCCAACAACGGTGGCGTAACGAAAACGAAAGCGTTGTTGGCAGGAAGTGCCGCAAGCCGGAATGCGACAAACTGTCCTGATACCGATCAGCGTGGTAAAGCCCGACCCAAACCATCTGGAACCTTTTGTGATATTGGCGCGTTTGAAGCTGCATTTTAGTATGTAGTCTCGATGAAGCTTGCAAAATCGAGTGTTTCAAGGCTTCGATATTCCTCGATTTTGTTACACTCCATCGAGGCTTGTATCTCTCCAAAA
>PMDM01000105.1:0-5998 GCA_003155565.1 Methylococcaceae bacterium
ATTTCAAAACATAGGGAACAGTTCCCAATGGTCAATCAATTACACGCTGCTCAACGCGAACCAGATTGCTCTGGACAGTGATTGTCTTTTTAATACATATACGCCAAACGGAGCACCCCTACCGCGCGAGCGGTTTAGTCCAGTGGACGATTGGGAGCGATCAACTTACGGAAAGTTTGTTAAAAACAAGTGTCTGCTTTTGTGTATTTCTGGTGGGGGTTACATTACGGTTTTCAGTGGACGATCAACACAGGCAACAATTGTTACTGTTCCAGTTATGGCTGCATTAGGTATGCTGATGTTGATTTGGTTGGCTGCGTCGCTTATTAGTCGGCTGAAATAGGGTTAAAACTACTTCTCATCCAATGGGTTATTAAAACAAAAAGCATTGAAAGATCAAAGATCAAAGTTCGTTTCAAAACAAAATTAATCAAAAAAAAGCAACACATCCTTGTGTTACTTTGGCAAAAAATGCTGATTTGTAAGATTATCTGATCACGTTATGACCGCGACCGCTCATGCATTGGTTATAGGCATTACGGAATCTGTCTTCAGCCGTAAAGCCTTGCTTGGCTGCACCCCCCAAGCCGCCTGCTGCTGCCCCTATGGCCGCACCAGCTGCTGGGTTTCCTGTAAATGCACCGACGACAGCACCACCGGCAGCACCAATCAAGCCTCCTACTCCAGCGCCAACTGCGGTCTCTTTCACCGTGCTACCGCCTGCTGATTGTTGCGCTAATTGTCTACACTCTGCCATATCTTGGTTGATACGATAAGCATTCGGATTATTATATGTATCAACGGTAGGGGTATAACCTCCCTGTGTGTAACAGGCCGACAACATCAGGGCACTTGTAATAATCATACTGATTTTAAGTTTTTTCATTTTTTACCTCGTTTTGTGATTTCGTTGTTTAATCACTATTCTTTAGTGACTACTGGTAATGCGCTAGCCATGATTAAGGTTTGGAATAATATTTCCCATCTATGAGTCATAACAATATAGGCAAAACCGAAGGTGGTCGGTACGGTAACGAACAGATACGGATTAAGCCTATAGATTGTTGGGGGTCAGTCTAACCCATCATTTATGAATGCGGCATGAATGTGGATAACAGGATAATCTAACAAGATTAGGAGTCCCTTAAAACCCTAAGCGGAGGGATATTGGCTACATGGCGTACGCCCCAGCAACCGGCTAATCCCACTGCAAATGCGCCTATTAACGGTAAGGCTATCCATAGATATAAGGTGGGGTGGTAATCCATATTCAGCGCTTTTGAATACAAGGCAAAGAGCAAGCCCTCGGAAATAATCGCTGCCAACACACCAGAAACCAAGCCCAGCAAGGTAAACTCTATGATGTGGGTTTTTCTTAGTAAGGAACGGTTAGCACCGAATGTACGTAGCAGTGCGCTCTCGTAGATGCGGTTGTCCAAGGTCGAATAAATTGCCGAAAACAAGACGGTAAATCCTGACATCAGTGCGAAATACAATAGGTAATTAATAGCCTCGGTTAATTGCGTTAGTATGGTTTTGAATTGTTTTAGGATTAAATCCACTTCCAGGACAGTCACTGCCGGATATTTTTTTACCAGTTGGTTTAAGTAGGTTTTTTTGCTGTCGGGAAGATAAAAACTGGTCAAAAAAGTGCCAGGAAAGGATTCTAAAGTACCCGGTGAAAAAATCATGTAGAAGTTTGGCTTCATAGTGTCCCACTGGAGTGATCGGATACTGCTGACGGTTGCCGTTAATTGCTGGCCACCAATAATAAACAGCAATTGGTCGCCAAGATTGATTTTCAGGCTTTCCGCCAATTTTTGCTCAACTGAAACCTCCCCTTTTTTTTCAGGAGACCACCACGTACCCGAAATGATTTTATTGTCTTCGGGCAGGTTTTCCGTCCAGGTCAAACTCAGCTCCCTATGGGTGGCACTTTCTCCTTGTGAATCCTTGCTGACAATTTTCTGCACGGTTACGTCGTTGATCTCCGTCAGCCGTCCTCTTATCACCGGATAAAATTGGCTGCCTTCAATACCTTGCTCTTTGAAATCCGTTTGCAGTGTGGGCAATTGCTCAGGAAAAATATTGAGGGCAAAATGGTTGGGCGCGCGTTCCGGCAGTTGTTTGTGCCAATTTTCGATCAAGTCGCTGCGTACTGTGAAACTCAGTGCCATTGCCACCAACGTTATGGTGAAAGCGAGAATTTGGCTGATCGTGGCGCGGTTATTCCTCAACAAGCCCTGCAAGCCGAAGCGCCAATTTAGGGGCATAATTGGCAAAGATCGACGCGCCAATATCAGGATAAGGTAAATCAGTAATCCGAGTATCAGCAATAACACCAAGCCTGCACAGAAAATAGTCACCGTCATATTGAGGTCTTCCGTGTATTGCCATATCAGCACCCCCACAATGCCGAAAGCCAAACCGTAAACCAACCATGCACTCGTAGGCAATGGTTCCAAATCCCGGCGCAATACTCTGGCTGGAGAAACCCGTTTAAGACGAAGCAAGGGCGGCAACGCGAACCCTATCAATATCGTCATACCCGTAATCAGGCCTAAGAAAACCGCCAGCCATCCAGGATTGGCAACGCTTTGGGGCAGCAAGTTCCGTAACAACTTGAAGAGCATTTCCTGTACAAACCAACCCAATGCGCAACCTAAAGCACTCGTCAATAAGCCTAGGATAAGAAATTGGCTGACAAACAGCCAGAGTACATCTCTTTGTTTACATCCCAGGCAGCGCAGTATGGCGGTCGCATCAAGATGGCGTTCGGTATAACGCCGTGTTGCCATGGCGATTGCAACCCCTGAAATAATAATGACGACAATGCTGGATAAACCCAGATAACGTTCAGCACGGTCTAGTGCTGAACCCAATTCGGGACGGTCTTCATGGATATCCAAGATACGTTGTGCCAGATTCAATTGGGGTTTAAGCCAACGTTTGAATTCTGTCAGTTGTGATGATTCACCGCTGAACTGAAAAAAGTAATGCACATGACTGCCCGGTTGAATGACTCCGGTTGCTTGTAAATCTTGCTTGTTAATCATCACACGCGGTGAAAGGCTGTAAATATCGCCCTGCTTATCCGGCTCATAGGTAATTATCTTACTGACCACCAGTTTTTTTTCGCCGACAGTGATCGGATCACCCAAGTTGAGTTTAAGCGCTGATAAGATACGCTTCTCCACCCAGGCAAATCCAGGCTCTGGGCCTTGGTGTTCGATAGTTTCCGCTAAGTAATCCGATGTGGTGGTTTTTAAAAAACCCCGGAGGGGATAGTTCGCACTGGCCGCTTTAATACCTGCAAGCAATAGTTCGTCGTGTTCTATCAAAATGCTGGAAAATTCGGCGGTTTGCGCTTGCGCCAAATTTAGTTGTGTGGCTTTTTCTAACCAGGATTCAGGGATAGTTGCATGGCTGGTTATGACCATATCAGCCGCCAGAAATTCAGCGGTTTGGTCGGTCATCGTGCGTTCCAAACGGTCTGAGAACAATGCGATGGCGGTGGAACTGGTAACCGCAATCAGCAAAGCCAGAAACAGGATGGTCAACTCTCCCGCACGGCTATCCCGCCATAGCAAGCGCACAGCAAGACCTAACGGCTTCATACCATCCTCCCGGCATCTAGTCTGATGATGCGTTGACAGCGATTTGCCAAGGTTTGGTCATGGGTCACTAAAATTAGCGTCGCATTGTTTTCAAGATTCAGCTCAAACAGCAACTCTATGATTTTTGCTCCGGTTTTACTGTCCAGATTACCGGTTGGTTCATCGGCAAACAATATCGCAGGCTTGGACACAAAGGCTCTTGCCAAAGCAACACGTTGTTGCTCACCACCTGAAAGTTGTCTGGGTGTGTGGGTCAGGCGTTCAGACAGACCTACCCTTTCTAATAAGGCAACCGCTGCACTCTTGGCGGTTTTATCACCTCTTAACTCCAACGGTAGCATCACATTTTCGAGCGCGGTAAGTCCTTGCAGTAATTGGAACGACTGGAACACAAAGCCGACCAACTGATTACGCATCGCCGCCCTGCCGTCTTCGTCCATGCTGGTCAGGGATTTGCCATTGAGGCTAATCGAGCCCGCAGTCGGTGTATCCAGCCCAGCTAGCAAACTTATCAGGGTCGATTTCCCAGAACCGGACTCCCCAGCTATGGCAATGCTCTCGCCAAATGTTACCAGCAAGTTAATATCTGACAAGATATGCAGCGTTCCATTGGAAGTCTTGACTGATTTTCCTAGATTTTCAGTTACAATGATGTTTCTTGATTGTTGAGTTTGCATCATGCTTAAGTTCTTAATTGCGAGTGTCATTACACTAGTATCCGTGTCCGTTATGGGGAAATCAATTGTTGTGTTAGGTGACAGTCTCAGCGCCGCTTACGGAATTGAAGTGGGACAGGGATGGGTGGCATTGGTTCAGGACAAGTTGCAAAAGGAACGCAGTGATTACACCATAAGCAATGAGAGT
This sequence comes from Methylococcaceae bacterium, assembly GCA_003155565.1. Classification (GTDB taxonomy): domain Bacteria; phylum Pseudomonadota; class Gammaproteobacteria; order Methylococcales; family Methylomonadaceae; genus Methyloglobulus. The sequence goes on from PMDM01000105.1 coordinate 4,482, forward strand.
ATCAGCGGCGATACCAGTGCCGGAGGATTAATGCGAGTTGATGATGTGCTGTCCAGGCACAAGCCCAGCGTCGTCATCATTGAGCTGGGTGCGAATGACGGCTTGCGGGGACTGTCGCCAGCTATCCTGAAAAACAATCTTGCCGAAATTGCCCGTCGCGTACAGAAATCCGGTGCCAAGGCATTATTGCTCAGTATGCGAATTCCGCCCAATTATGGTAAACGCTATACCGACTTGTTTTATAATGTTTATCCGCAATTGTCCAAAGAGCTAGGTGTACCTTATGTGCCTTTTATTCTTGAAGATGTCGCACTGGCGAAACAATTGATGCAGCAGGATGGCCTACATCCCAATGAAAAGGCACAAGCCATCATTGTCGAAAAAATATGGCCGCATTTAGTTAAATTATTAGAATAACAGCAAAAAGAGATCCCACATGACACAGCTTACACTTGAAAAAGCCAACAAAATCATTAACGCAGCCACCCAAAAAGCCCGGACATTAAGCATGGCTCCCCTGACTGTGGTGGTATTAGACTCATCGGGACACCTGAAAGCGTTGCAAAGAGAAGACGGTGCGACGGTAATTAGACAACAAATTGCCACCGCGAAAGCCTGGGGGGCAGTCAACATGGGTATCTCATCACGAAGTTTGGCGGCGGTAGCGGAACATCGCCCAGACTTTATGAACGCCTTGATCGGCATATCCGACGGAAAAATCATGCCTGTGCCAGGGGGAGTATTGATCCGTGATAAGGGCAATACGATTATCGGTTCAGTCGGCATTAGCGGGGATTCATCTGAACAGGATGAGCGTTGTGCGATTGCTGGTATTGAGGCTGCTGGGTTTGTGGCGGGGGTTTAGCCGTATAGATAAAACTGATTAAATCTAAAATTATGCACCAGGAGATCTCGCATGAAGCCTCGGATTACCCTCATTACAATCGGCGTAGATGACTTGGAAGAGTCTCTACGCTTTTATCGCGATGGTCTTGGTCTCGCAACGCAAGGGATCATAGGCACAGAATTTGAGTACGGGGCAGTTGCTTTCTTCGATTTGGAGGCAAATCTTAAGCTCGCACTTTATCCCAGAAAGAGTCTTTCAAAGGACTCGGGGTTACCCTTGGGAACTCCCAGTGCAATGGAGTTCAGCATTGGCCACAATGTTTCCTCGAAAGCTGAAGTTAATGATGTGATGGAACAGGCAAAGAATGCAGGGGCTGTCATCGTAAAGCCTGCTCAAGACACGTTCTGGGGTGGCTATGCAGGCTATTTTCAAGACCCTGATGGACATCTGTGGGAAATAGCATGGAATCCGCAATGGCTCGTTTCGGACTGAGGCATAAGTCGAATGTTACATTATAAAAAACAAAAAAGGCCTGTGTTTTTGCAAACACAGGCCTTTTTTGTAATACCTCGTACGGTGGGTTAGTTGTAGGGCGCGGTTAGCCGCGCAAAACCACTGGGCCTAAACAACTGCTGGTGCTCATGCGCGGCGTAACCCGCCGAATGTGATG
>PMDM01000105.1:6046-9378 GCA_003155565.1 Methylococcaceae bacterium
GCCGCACGTTGCCGGAGGGACAGGATGTCCCTTCCGGCAACCCCCGTCAAAACTGAGGAACGCAGGAAGCAAGCGGTATCCGGGTCGCCTTTTCTTTGGATACTTTCATTTGGCGAAGCAAAAGAAAGTATCCCGCCTACCAGTGCGGGAACTGGCATTTAATCAATCGTCGCGGTAGCGACACATTATAAATACCCCTCACCCTAACCCTCTCCCACAAGGGGAGAGGGAATAGAATGTTGATCTGTTCATGGTTCGACGAGCTCACCACGAACGGAATCAATACTTTATGCGACTAAAACAAAAAAGGCCTGTGTTTGCAAGAACACAGGCCTTTTTCTCGGAACAGATATAACGATTAACGTTTTGAGTACTGTGGACGTTTTCTGGCTTTGTGCAAACCGACCTTCTTACGTTCAACGATACGTGAATCGCGGGTCACATAACCGGCTTGTCTGAGTGCGGGACGTAGGGTTTCGTCATATACCATGAGTGCGCGGGTCAGGCCGTGGCGAATAGCACCAGCTTGTCCAGAAGGGCCGCCACCTTTAACAATTACGTTGACATCAAACTTGGTTTCCATATCAACACACTCCAATGGCTGACGTGACACCATTTGGTCAGTTTTACGGCCAAAATATTCTTCAATCGATTTTGTGTTAATCGTAATTTTACCAGTGCCTTTCGTTGCGTAAACGCGAGCTATCGCACATTTACGACGGCCTGTTCCATAATATTGCGCTGCTGCTGTCATGGTCTTCCTGCTTAAATGTCTAATACTTTCGGCTGTTGGGCCTGATGATCGTGTTCAGGACCCGCATAAACTTTCAATTTCTTGAACATTGCGCGGCCTAGTGGGTTGTTTGGTAACATGCCTTTAATCGCTGTGTTAAGTATGCGGTCAGGAAATGTTTTTCTTAATTTGGCTAGGTTAACAGTTTTAAGATTTCCGATGTAACCTGTGTGATGCTGATACAGTTTGTCTTGCTCTTTAGTACCGGTAACACCGATTTTTTCAGCATTTACGACAATGATGTAATCGCCGGTATCGACATGCGGGGTATATTCAGGCTTGTGTTTGCCACGTAGACGGCTTGCAATTTCAGATGCCAGACGGCCCAAGGTCTTGCCTTCCGCGTCTACCACATACCAATCGCGCCTGACTTCAGCGGGCTTTGCACTAAATGTTTTCATCGTTACTTTGTCTTGCTGTTAAAGGCTTAAAAAAAGAAGCGGAATTGTACTAAATGTTTACGTTTCTATCAAGCTTATTTACTGGAAGGGCTTAATTTAGTGCGGAAACACAAATATCTTTAGCTATAGTTTGATGTTCAAAGAATGCAATTTTCGGTACAGATGGGTGCGTTCAATGCCGACAGCTGCGGATAATTTTGCTACGCTGCCACCTGATCGCTCAAAATGGTACTCCAGGTAAGCCTTTTCAAATTGGTCCCTGGCATCTTTTAACGGCAAGTTATAGAAATCCGGTACGGATGCTGAAGGCGCTGAATCACTGATGACGGTTCCTAACGCTAATTTTACTTCGTCGAGTTCGATTTCCTCGCCAACACCCAATATCATCAATCGCTGAACCAGATTTTTTAATTCCCGGACATTCCCGCGCCAACTGTAATTGCGTAAAAAGTTCTGCGCTGCCATGGAAAATTTTCTAAACGCCAGTTTGTCATGGCTGACAAAGTAGTCCACATAAAAGCTCAACAATCCTGGTATATCTTCGCTATGGTTTCTGAGCGCTTGTATATCCAGGGTGACTTCATTCAACAAATAATAGAGATCATGACGAAAACGACCGGATTTCACTTCTTCTGCCAAATCAATCCGTGTTGATGCCAACACGCGTACATCCACACGCACAGCCTCGCTGCCGCCCACACGCAAAAATGAGCTGGATGCCAAGGCGCTTAGTAACCTGAGCTGGGTCTCCTGATCCATTCCAGCGATTTCGCTTAAGAATAAGGTTCCACGATTTCCCCGCTCCAGTAGGCCAGGAAAAACCCTACCATCATTTTCTTTGCCAAAAAATTCCACAGCGGCATTTTCCGGTGAGATGCTGCCTACTGAAACATCGACAAAAGGGCCTTCCCGTCTAGCACTGTTATTATGAAGATAACGTGCGTACAGCTCCTTACCAGCACCTGCTTCACCAACAAATAAAACCCTGGTATCATGCTGGGCAAGACGTTTTAACTGGTCTTTAGTCCGGGCAACAGCAGCACTTTTACCTATTGGTTCTATGTCAGTCACCAATTGTTGCTTAAGTCCGGCATTTTCCCTTTGCAAGTTGCTGGCTTCCAAGGCTCTTGCCACAACCAGCAACAGTTTCGCCAAAGATAAGGGTTTCTCCAGGAAGTCATAAGCACCGAGCTTGGTGGCTTCCACGGCGGATTCTACCGAACCATGACCCGACATCATAACGACCGGGCACAGTAATGAATCTTCTGCAACCCACTCTTTCAATAAGGTTATGCCATCCGTATCGGGCATCCAAATGTCCAGCAAGATCAGATGCGGGTTTGTGGAAACCTTTAAAGTTCGTGCTTCCGTGGCATTTTCTGCCGTTGTGACCTGATAACCTTCATCTTCGAGAATTTCGCATACCAAGCGGCGAATATCCGGCTCATCATCTACGACTAATATACGCGGGGGGTTTACATTCATAATATTTTACAGCTGTTCAGAGTTACATGCCGGGAGCTGGATTATAAAACCCGCTCCCACCTTACGACTGGTGTCGATCCATATTGCACCGCCATGTTCTTCAATTATTTTTTTCACAATCGCTAAGCCTAGACCCGTACCTTTTGCTTTAGTTGTTACATAAGGCTCAAAAATTTTCTCAATTTGCTCATCCTTAATACCCGGCCCGTCATCATAAAGCGCGATTTCTATAAAATCCGTGTTATTTTTCTGCACCCTGTGCAGGCTTATTTCAATTAACCCATGAGCATCTATCGCTTCCAGCGCATTTTTTATCAGATTATGCAGCACCTGCCTGATACTGACCGGGTCACCATTAATTATCAGCAAGCCCGTTTCGTAGTTGGCTTTGAATTTCACCCCCGATTTTAACGCATAAAGCGCCAATACTTCCTGAACCAGGCTTGGCAAATCAATATCGACTGTCTCCTTTTTAGATGGCTTGGCGTATTCAGAAAAATCATCCACCATTTCTTTCATCGCCTCAACCTGCTGCACGATGGTCCGGGTCGAACGCTGTAAAATAGCAGCATCAGTGGGCTCCAGCTTATCGGCCAACTTATGCTGCAACCTTTCTGCCGACAACTGAATGGGGGTTAACGGATTCTTGATCT
>PMDM01000142.1 GCA_003155565.1 Methylococcaceae bacterium
CAACTTTTTGGGATTGGTATTATTCTTCAAATGGATCAAGCGGCATATGCGGATCAAGGCGCTTTTTGGCACTTCCGAAAATGCCCAAGACACAGGTTTGGATCACCATCGCCGTCCATGTACTCGTCGCTATTCTCAAAAGACGGCTGAAATCAGAAGCTTCTCCTTGCACTATTCTACAGATTCTGAGCCTGACGCTATTCGATAAAACACTACTCAATCAATTGGTTACAAATACAGAATTCAATTCAGAGGAACTTAAAATATCTAACCAATTGAATTTGCTTGATTAAATATCCGGATAGCAATGACCTATTTTATAAAGGCATAATAGGTGCAAATCAGCCGGCCCGGTAACCCAGGGCGACGTGGAAACACTGATTTGAGACCCCAATCCATAACCTTTACCGCCTTAATGGCTGTTTAATAATATAAGCGTACGATACCCACAGTTAGGGCGTTTGTGTTGGTAAGAAAGAGGTAAATGTCGGCACAAAATGAAAAGTTACTGAGTAAGCTTTTACTAAGCTTTTACTAAGCTTTTACTAAATTTTTCCCATTTTACCGTTGAATATAAATAATTTTCTCTGTAGTGACATAGTTTTTATTTAATGCTGATTTTGAGGTTTCTTCTATGGCACGCGACATAAGGTTTCCTTATTTAAACACTACATCACCTGCTTTTTTGGCTGAGCGCCCACACATGGTATTTGGAAAAAATAATCCGTTTTTTATGATGCCCCTGTTTCTAACTAGAAACAGGGTTGTTAAAAACTAGACGATGACTGTCTCGTTTATCCACAATATGCATAAAAATATTCATATCTTCAAAAATTACTTAAAAATCAGATGCATTTGTGCAGCATTACTGTCGATCAGCCTCCTAAGTGGCTGTGCTTCGGAACCACTACAATTCAGCACTCCCCGCACGAAAACCTATCACAGCTNNCCCCAGCAAAGTAAGGGTAACTAATCTACACAATGGCCGGTCAATAGTTGTGGTAGTGAATGACAGGGGGCCGTTCAAAAAAAACAGGATAATTGATCTATCGCAGGGTGCCGCAAGAAGAATTGGCATGAATGGATTGGCTAAAGTTAAAGTCGATTATTTGGGTCGTGCCGATTAACTTACGCCAAGCTTTACTATATCCGAATCGTTCAACAAATAAGCCCAGTTCTGCTAGGTGAAGCATTTGACCATAAAAACCATACGCTGCAAGAGCGGAGTCGAGTAGTCCCCAGAAACGGGCAGGATTACCCAGGTTTATGCTTATAGATAATTTAAAATCCCATGGTCAATAGAAATACTGACTGTTCATTCTAATCAGGCATATTTTATGGAAACTCAATCAAACTGGGTAAAGACTTTAGATGGTATAGTCGGTGCAGGCATAAGCCATGGATTGGTGCAGCGCACCACTGAAGACGAAATTTTCAATGGCCGGACTATCTGTCTGGACGGCAGGCATGTGCTGAATTTTGCCCTCTGTAGTTACTTGGGATTAGAGCTGGATTCCCGACTCAAGCAGGGGGTTATTGATGCTGTGACCCGCTATGGCACCCAATTCGCGTTATCGAGAACCTATATGTCGGCAACGCCTTATGCCGAACTGGAAACTCAGCTTGAAGAGTTATTCGGGGGTAATGTCCTAGCGACCCCAACCACAACATTAGGGCATATTGCAGCTTTGCCGGTGCTGATTCAGAAAGGCGATGCGATTATCATCGACCAGATGGCCCACAACAGTGTCCAAACTGCTGCAAAGTTGGTGCAGGCGCAAGGAGTTCCAGTCGAAATCTTGCTTCACAGCAACCTGGAGTTGCTTGAGGAGCGTATCGACGCCCTTGGCAAGCAGTATCGCCATGTCTGGTATCTGGCTGATGGCGTTTATAGTATGTTTGGGGATATGGCTCCGGNNAATGAATTAGGAAAGCTATTAAACCGCTACGAGCAATTACACTTGTATTTTGACGATGCCCATGGCATGAGTTGGATAGGCAAACATGGCAGGGGTTATGTTCTTGATTGCCTGCCCACCCAAGAACGGATGGTTGTTGCGACATCACTGTGCAAGGCTTTCTCCGCCGGAGGCGGGGCGCTCATCTTTCCAAATGCCCAGATGCATCGTCAAGTTAAAAACTGTGGTGGCCCCATGATTTTTTCAGGCCCCATCCAGCCCCCAATGATTGGGGCCGCGCTTGCCTCGGCTCGCATCCATCTCTCCCCCGAGATTAATCGTCTGCAACGGGAATTACAAGATCGCATTTCTCTCTGCAACCGTCTGCTCAAGGAATACGACCTACCTGTTGTATGTTTTTCGCAGTCGCCAATTTTTTACATCAAGTTAGGGCTACCTCATGTTGCCGGCGATATGGCCAAATACCTGCTTGATGGCGGCTTTTACACCAATCACGGGATTTATCCGGCAGTATCACGGAGGAAGTCTGGCATCCGGTTCACTTTGACGCGGCATCTTACTGCCGAGGATATTCAAGGCCTGATTGAGGCAATCGCCCGCAATCTTCCTAAAGTTCTGGGGGCAAGGCCAAGGAAGGGAACAAAACCATTAGTTCCGTCGTAACAAATAGCTAAAATAGCTTTACACGACAGTACAATAAAGGCACTCATTAATATCCCTCGTTGTCTTCATAACGGGGTATCTCGATCCCGGCAAGGCGTGCATTGACAAAAACAGACTCTTCGATGTTCTTTGTTTTGGCATGGGCTTTGGCATCACCGACAAATTGCCCAACATGAGGACAAAATGCGGAATCGAGGCTTCGTACATGGATATGGACATGTTTTTGATCATTAAATCCGTTCTGTTGTTAAGTAAGCATTCATTTTCAATCAGTAGAATGTACGCCAAAGGACAAGGAAAAGGAATGCCAGAAACTGTTAGTCACTTGTTCTAGGCTTCCATTAATGAAATTGACAATCACAAAATAGGAACAATGCCATGAAGAAAATAGTTTATATGATCCAAATGATTGCCGTTGCAGCCTTGTTTTCCACCGCCGCGTTTGCGGACGATGACGATTGGGGTGGAGACGGCTACGGGTATCCCCGCTGTGATAATAATGGCTGGGGTGGTTACCCAAGGCAACAAGTGAACAATTATTATCCCCAACCGCAGGCTAATTATTATTACCAGCAACCCCCGGTTGCGTATTATCAACCGCAGCCGCAGTATTATCCGCCACAACCTCAATACAACAATGGCGGTTATTACGACAACCGTTCCCACCAAGGCTTGGCAGGCGGCGTGATAGGGGACGTGCTTGGCTATGAGCTGGGCAACGGTAACCCGCTGGCGGCCGGNNGGCGGCCGGTTCGTTCTTGGGGAATGGGGTGGGTTGGCGTTATTAGGGTAACTATATACTTTGCCAAGACATAGGTTTTTTGACCTGGTTTAGCTATAAGCCAGGCTTTTTTGTGCCGTCTTTGCGTATTATCATCAAAAAGGCCGCCTGAAATTATTTGAAAGAAGCCAGGGGAAATTATCTATTAAAGCCGCCAAGAATTATACGAAAAAGGCCATCGGTAATTATCGGAAGCGGCCGCTCGTATCATCATTTTAGTTGAATTGTGAACTGGCAATTTCGACCCACACCTGACCTTGGGGCAACCTTGCAAGTTTCTTGAAAGCAGACCATCACCGATGATAGCCTTTAAAAATCTAAAACACGTTCAGCAACAGTCTCACTTACATTACCAACATATCTGACGACCAGGTTTGAAAAAACACAGTGGTACTTCACCAAACCTAACAGGGAATTAACTTACTTCATTGTACTTAGGGGCATGGGCATTAATATTTTTTTACTATTTAAAATTTCGAAAAAGCAGAATCAGGGGACAACTCCTAAACTTACCAGAAAGCATCATCGATCCGCTTCTGCCCGAATGATATTCCCGGTTTCCCCATCACAGAGCACAATCTTTTCCAAGCCATCTTTCGCCGTTATCCTAATTTGAAACAAAAAAGCCCCTTCCTGATGTAGTAATCGTAAACCCTTGATCGCTCCCGGATGCAAAAGCAGGGCCTTTTTTTGACAGACGGGGATGTTCGCCTTGTTGGGAGGCGGTGCATAGCGGTCTGCATCGTTCGTATCCGCGTTGGCGACCGGCAGGAGGTTTATCAGGATTAAGAAGCCAAAACCGAATGTAAACAAAAAACCCATTTTTAGTATTTTCAGTGCCATACGTAATAACTCCTGCTTATCAACATAGTTAATTTAAACCCAATAGTCAGCAACTTACAAGCCTGATAACCAAATATAGAAATCATGGCCAGTTAAATTTGCCCCGTAACCGGGCGGCAAGGATTGGGAACAACAAAACGGACAACATACCGGCACACACCAAGATGGCTGCCCTATCCGGCGGCATGACGCCGGAAGAAACACCGATCTCGCTGATAATAAGGATCAGGGGCAAGCCTGTGGCCGAATACAATGCAAAAGGTAGCTTTTCATCGGAAGCCAGCTCGTTCTTATACAGGAACACCGGCACCCCCCTAACCAAGACCAGCAAACCCAACAAAAGCGTTATTTGGATTGGGGCCAGAGGGGCAGACCATAAGGCGCTGACTTCAAACTTCATGCCCGCGACGATAAAGAAGATGGGTATCAGGAAACCATAACCAACGGCATCCAACTTATGCCGCAACAATTCCCCTTCCGTCCCTTTTATGGCAAGGCTGACTACGATACCGGCAGTAAATGCCCCCATCACGATATTCAGGCCAAATTTTGCCGCAAGCGCGACAAAAAGGATCTGAAGCAAGATACAAAGCCTTACCGGCAGTTGGCCACTGGTCTGCATCGTCTGCCTTAGCAAGGTAATTAGCTTAGATGGCCGGGCATTTAGAGCGATATAAGCCGCGACAAAGGCGATGAGTATAAACGCCACCATGAACAGGGTATGGACGACTGTACTGTGGGTAGGGATCAAGAGCATAGAAATAACGACGAGCGGCCCAAACTCACCAGCAGCAGCGGCAGCGACCATATACGTTCCGAACTTGGTGTCCAATTCCCCCCGGTCCCGCAGGATGGGTGCCAGCACACCCAACGCGGTCGTGGACAACGCAATTGCAGCCAATAATGGCGGGGTCTGGATCAGTCCTATTGCGTTGAAGAAGAACATGCAAATGAGTGCCACGAACAGGGAAAGGCACCAGCCGCCGACCGCCAAAGTCAATGGCCTGCCGCGAACCTTGTCAAAATCGATCTCAAGCCCGACCATGAACAACAGGAAGGTCAAACCCAACTCTCCGAGCGTGCCAATCATGCCATCAGGGCTCGCCAAGTTGAACACATGGGGGCCAATCAGGATACCCAGGATGACTTCAATGACCACGACAGGTATTCGGAAACCACGGGGCAACTCAGTGAGGAGCGGTGCCAGCATTGCCACGAATGCGATCAACAGCAGTTCAGAGGGATAGCTTTCCATAGGTGACTCCGTAGTTAGGTGAAATTATTGCTGCGGTTTGAATTTAAATGAACCAATCATTCACAGGTTATTTTTTTCAATCGAATTTAATCTTAAATCATTTTCCGTTAACGCATCATAAATAGGCACGACCCCCAGCAAATCGGCGACGAGCTGCGCCGTAAAACAGGCCACAAACAAGGGCAATATTACCGTATAGTTACCGGTCATTTCGATAAGCAGCACAATTCCGGTCAAAGGTGCCTGTACGACCCCGGTAAAATAGGAAGCCATCCCTGCAACGGCAAACAATTTCGGGTCAATGTCCAGCCCCGGGAAGAGCAGTTGGAGGACGCTGCCAACACCCAAACCCAGCAATGCCCCAAGAACCAGTACTGGCATGAAAATTCCACCCGATGCGCTAGAACTGGAACTACCAATGGTAACGATAAACCGGATGATAAAAAACACTGCGGCCGTGTTTAGATTAAGGATATTACCTTCAAAAATACTGTTGATGAAGCCCTGTCCGCCCCCGGATAACGCCGGTATAAACCAATTGACAGCTGCCACCATTGCGGCCAGCAGAATCCACCAGGCCATCCTTTTCCAGGAAGCTAACCTGACCAACTTTTGCGCAGCCAACAAAGTCTTGTTGAAAAGACATCCGAGAATACCTGATACGATACCTAACGGTAAGAAGGCCATCAGTAGGTTCAAGGGTGGGGCTTCAGTGATGGCTATATGAAAAGCTGGGCTTTGCCCTAGCATTACACGACAAACCATATCAGTGGTAAGGCACGCGATGGCGGCGGCAAAAAACTCGAACGGGGTGCATCTTGAGTCCAGTTCCTCAAGAGTAAACATCAAGCCAGCCAGT
>PMDM01000337.1 GCA_003155565.1 Methylococcaceae bacterium
TGCGCACGCACTATCATCCCAACTACTACGGCGCGTTCGTCATCGGCCCAGACGGCCACAATATCGAAGCGGTGTGCCACAAACCAGAGCCGTGACCACCCTCGAACGACAAGCACGCGCAATGCTAGTACCTCAACACCGCCGGGCGCGGCCTAACCCCTCGCTCAAGCCGAGCCCCAACAGCCGTGCACTTGGCCGGCGCGGCTGTGCAGTGCATCATCAGCCGCGCCGGCCAAGCGCCCGTCTGTCGGGCCCGGCTTAGCTCGAACGTTAGGCTATCAAAGCATTTAATCTATAGTTTGATTTGAAAGAGACTTTTCAATAGACTTTGAATGAAGCCCTCAAAAAGCTGAGATTAACAGTAAGAACATGGAGTTTCTTTTGAAGAGTCTTCCACTGCGTTTGGGGATTATTTATCTTTTACCTATCCTGATGCAGGGCATTCGATTCAGGAAGAGCGTTATATCATCATCGGTCTTTCTGGCAACATATGCTTTATATATTGACCTGTTAAAATGAGCTTCTTGAGAGGCTGGAAAAATATAACTACTTTCGTTAAGGAGATTTTATGCCGTGGCAATATCATCAAAGAACTGGGCGTCTTATTTATAATAATGCTAATGTCGCTACAGGATATTCTGGCGCAGGAGTGGGTAAAAATAATCCAGAACTTGAACAAATGCATAATGTGGGGCCAATTCCAAGAGGCAGCTATAGAATTGGAAAGCCAAGAAATTCACAAGATCACGGCCCTCATGTAATGGATTTAACACCCGTTGGTCACAATGCATTTGGCCGAACACATTTTCTTATACATGGAGACAGTATTAAAAATCCAGGCCAAGCTTCTCAAGGCTGTGTAATACTGCCACGCAATGTTCGTGAGCGTATCTCAAACAGCGCGGACAATAATCTAATCGTTATAGAATAATAATGAAAACATCAAAAATTTTAATCTTGCTTTTTTTTGCAACATCATCTGTTTTTGCAAAAAACCCAGATTGCACTGGCATTAATCAATGGACAACTAGTATGGCGCTTGTTCATTTAAACAATGCAGGAATAACTAATGGCAGCAAAGTTGATCCTAAAAAAACAAAAACATTACGCCTCGCATCCGAGCGTATTGGCAAGGATTTATACCATCAAATACATCATGTTACTTTCACTGAAACATCAGGAAAAATTGTAGCCGTAATCACCAGCAATAATGTCTCTAATGAAGAATGCTCCATGAGCGGAGTAGATGTATATGTGATTACAAAACAACTGGGCGGGCCATAAATGCCCAACAAGAGGTTGTTGGACTCTGCTGCTACGGAACGCTCGGTTGGACTGAACTGTGTGAAACTTAACGTTTACCGCTCCGATGTGTTGGGCTGCATTCCCACGGAGACCATAGGAACAATGTGATTTCTCGAAACAAAAACCGAATAAAACTAATCCATCGCCCCAACAATCGCATCACCCATTTCTTTAGTCCCGACTTTGGATTGTGGGTTCAAATCGGGGGTGACGTATTTGCCTTCCCTGACGACTTTTTCGATTGCCGTTTTTACCCGCTTGGCGGCATCAAATTCGCCCAGATGATTCAGCATCATCACGCCAGCCATGATAACCGCAGCGGGATTCGCAAGATTTTTTCCGGCAATGTCCGGTGCGCTGCCGTGGACGGCTTCGAATAAGGCGGCATCATCGCCGATATTAGCGCCTGGAATTAGGCCAAGACCACCGACCAACCCCGCCGTCAAATCCGATAAAATATCACCAAACATATTGGTCGTCACGACGACATCAAATTGCTGGGGATTCATCACCATGTGCATACAGGCGGCATCGACAATTTTTTCGTCAAACTGGATGTCGGGATAACGCGCCGCCGTTTCCCGTGCGACATCCAGGAATATGCCCTGGGTGTATTTTAAGATATTGGCTTTGTGGCAGACGGTGACTTTCTTACGGTGGTTATCGCGGGCGTATTTAAACGCATACTCGATTACTCTCTGCGAACCGCTACGGGTAACCACTGCCAAACTTTCGGCAATGTCTTTTTTGGAGGTCAGGTAATGTTCAAGACCTGAGTATAGCCCTTCGGTGTTTTCCCTAACGATAACGATGTCAACGCCATCATAACGGGTTTTGATGCCTTCCCAATTCGTGGCAGGGCGGACATTGGCGTACAGCTCATATTTTTGCCGTAACGCCACATTGATACTTCTGAAGCCTGTACCGACCACGGTGGTCAGTGGGCCTTTAAACGCCACCCGTGTGCTGTCGAAAGAATCCAGGGTCGCTTCCGGCAGTGGCGTATCGAACTTGTCGTACGCTGCCATACCGGCATAGGCTTCTTCCCATTGTATGGCTGCGCCAGAAGCGTCTATTACTTTGACCGCCTCATCCATTATGGACGGGCCAATCCCATCGCCTTTTATCAGCGTGACTTTATGCATTCATTTCTCCAGAAAATATTCAAAGGTAATCTTCAAAACCATTGCAACTCTCTCGCCAAATTCCAAGCGGAGTTGCGAACCATCAGTGCTTACAGTTGATTATATATGAATAGGGCTGCCTTTCAATTCAATTATTCATCCCTAATCCCTATGCTTTCAGATGACAGCTTAAGACAAACCAAGCCGCTTTTGTTATGATTGAACTTAGCTAGCACACTGGATTATTAAATCAATAGCAGGAGTTAACATGAACCGCATCATTCCTCCGCCTAATGGCAAACCGATCACCTCGCAGAATGGCAAGCTGGTCGTGCCTGATAACCCGATTATTCCGTATATTGAGGGAGATGGTACTGGGCCTGATATATGGCGAGCCACGGTTCGGGTTTTAGATGCTGCCGTTACCAAGGCTTATTCGGGTCAACGTAAAATCCATTGGCTGGAAGTGTATGCTGGGGGGAAAGCCTATCAATTGTTCAATAACTGGTTGCCTGACGAGACTATTGAAGCTTGCCGCGAGTATCTGGTTTCCATTAAAGGCCCGCTTACCACACCGATAGGCGGCGGTATCCGCTCTTTGAATGTGGCGTTGCGGCAAATGCTGGATATGTATGTCTGCTTAAGGCCCGTGCGCTGGTTTACGGGCGTACCGTCACCTGTTAAACGCCCCGACCAGGTCGATATGGTGATTTTTCGGGAAAACACCGAAGACGTCTATGCCGGGATCGAGTGGGCCGCCGGCACGC
>PMDM01000380.1 GCA_003155565.1 Methylococcaceae bacterium
CCGTGCAATTTGTTAGTGTAATACCAATCCCAAAAAGTTGTTATCTGAATCCCCTCATCCTGGCCTTCTCCCTTTGGAGAAGATAACAATGAGAACTTATTGGGATTGGTATTATTTTGAAACTAAGTAAAAATGCAAAACTGATTTAAAAACATAATTAGAGAACTTGATTAGCAACTGAAGCAAAAAAATGCGTCATACCCGCCGGGAAGCGGGTATCCAGTGCCATGGACGGCAAGCTCCGAGCCATCCATGAAGCCGTCATTCCGGCAATCCCTGCCGGAATGACGGCTTTAAAAACAGTTGCACGTTCTTACTTACAATTATTACATAATGGTAATTTCATTCATTTCTTTGACTCCTCAAATGACTCCTTCAATAGGTGTGCCGAGGAACGATGCGCCTCCTTGCATCGGTAGCATCCTATAAATTAGCGCAGCTTATCGGGTTTGAATCGTCACAGCCATTAACAATCTGGCTGATCCCGTCAAAAAACTGACGCTTTTGCTCGCATATCAACCTCTACTCCAGTCCATTTTTGAAGATAAGACAAAATTTCGTCAGTTATTGATGTTTTTTGACGCGTTAGTCGAGATATACAAACCCAATCCTAGCCATCATAAAAACATAACTTAATGATATATATGTTTTTAATAGGATTCCATGGTGGTTTATAAAAGTTGGCATTGAAAATGCTTTATTTATATTGAAAGTGGAATTGCTTTCATGTTTTACCTCCTCGTAGTAGACCTGCTTTCAAATGAAAGCGTAGCGCATTAACTTTCCCCCTCGGTTAGTAATGCGCTTTTTTTTGCCCTTTTACTTCCCACAAGCAGAACATTTCCAAAGACGCTGCCATGTTGCAACCATTATAGGAGGGTTCAGCATTTCTAGCTATCGTTAGGAAAAATATCAGATCGGGAAATGATATCGGCAATATCACAGGTTCAATCCCTGTGCCTAGTGGATCAACGAAGAGTACGGCACCTTTGTATTGTTTCAATTATTTTTCCGCATACATTAGTCTAGCGTATGAATCTAGGCGATGCCCAAAAGGCGCTGCCTTTTGGGCATCGCCTAGATGGAAGGGTTAGGTCTCAGTGGTGGAGCCACGTATTGCTGCCCCTTGATCGCCAGACTTCCACGAGGCGACAAAGCTCTTCCCTCTTTCTGTGAGGGAAAGAATATACGAGGGAGGGCCGATCGCGTAGGTAAGTACCTTCGCCTCCGATTGAACTAAACCCCCGGCGATTAGTGCGGCGCAGTCCAGTACGCCTTCGCCAGAAACAATTAAAGGGCTGCTCGTATCAAGCGTTAGCAGCAGATCAACGGAACGCCTGTCGAACGCCTCGTTCATTGCAAGTAGCAGCATCTTCCAAGCGTGCAAAGAGGCTTGAGGAATGACCTCGCGGTGATGCAACGCATGGCAATTGGGGCACAGCGCCAACAAATTGTCTGGGCCGTCAAAGCCATCATTGGCGATTGGATCAAGGTGGTGAATGTCAAGCGTGAGGATCGTTCGGCAGACAGGATTGCCGCATCGATAGCCCGCCTGATGCAGGACTGAGCGGCGGGTGTCGATGGGAAGGCTTTTGCGTGACATCGTGAAATGAGCCCTAACGTAAAGTAGATACCTAAATCAGGTGTCTTGTAAAATTAAAAAAAAGTACATACCATATTTAGATTTTAATTTTATCAAAAACTTAGCATACTTTTTCTTTGTTATCATGTGGTTTAAGCATACTGAATTTACACCGATTAATCCACTTCTTAAGCTCCAAGGTCAAGCGTAGAACAAAGTTCTGTTACCAATCGTATCATTATTCCTCTAAGGCTACGATAACTTAACCCACCTTCTCCACATCAAACACCATCCCCCGAATCCCCGTCACTTTGACTTTGGTGCTGACATCNNGAAAACCCGTCCGATGTATTGTGCGCCGCGCTTGTTCAACAAAGGTTGGTCGGTTTCGACGGGATATTTTTTGCCATATAGTCGCCATGCCGTAACCGCCAGCACTGAAAATACGGAAAAAATAAATACCTGTATATTTAGACTCAACGCCGGAACTAACCAGACGACCAAGCCTGTGATTAACCCGGAAACCGCCAGCCACATGAAGAAAAACCCTGGGGTAAGCATTTCCAAAATTAAAAATACAAACGCTAAGACCCACCAGTACCAGAACACAAACTCAATCATGATTTACCCCTTTTTAGCCATCGCTTCTTTTGTCAGTTCGGTAATTCCGCCCAGCGCGCCGATGATGTTACTGGCTTCCAACGGCATAAAAATAATTTTGCTATTGTCCGCTGAGGCAATATCTTTTAAAGACTCGATGTATTTTTGCGCCACAAAATAATTGACTGCCTGAATATTGCCTTTGGCAATGGCTTCTGAAACCATCATTGTCGCCCTGGCTTCTGCTTGCGCCAGTCTTTCGCGGGCATCAGCATCCCGGTAGGCGGCTTCCTTACGGCCTTCAGCTTCCAAAATGGTCGCCTGCTGCGCTCCCTCTGCACGAAGTATTTCGGACTGCCTGAGCCCCTCCGCTTCCAGAATGGAGGCGCGTTTCAAACGCTCGGCTTTCATTTGCCGTCCCATGGCTTCGACCAGATCTTTGGGCGGTGAAATATCTTTGATTTCAATCCGGGTGACTTTAATCCCCCACGGTGTAGTAGCTTCGTCCACAACATGAAGCAATCTGGCATTGATATCATCACGTCTGGACAGTAATTCATCCAGATCCATCGAACCCATTACGGTACGAATATTGGTCATGGTCAGGTTCAAGATAGCGGCATCGAGATTTCTCACTTCGTAAGCCGCTTTGGGTGTGTCCATGACCTGATAGAACACCACTCCGTCAACCGTGACCATGGCATTGTCTTTGGTGATGATTTCCTGTGACGGCACATTCATGACCTGTTCCATCATAATCATTTTGGCGCCGATCCGGTCAATAACCGGCATGATGATGTTCAAGCCCGGCGTTAATGTTTTGGTATACCGCCCAAAACGTTCAACGGTAAATTCCATACCCTGATTGACCGATTTGACACTCATGACCACAAGCACTACGGCAAAGACCAATAATGTTAAAAAAACGACACCTGCACTCATAAATCCCCCCTGATTGTTAAGCCTAAAACCCTTTGGAGCAGATACTGATATCGGTATTGCTCTTTTGGACGTTAATACCATAGATTTTAGCAGTCATCCGAAATATTGGCTGGATAAAAGTAAATGTTAATACCCTGAAAACTTTCCTGCATCAACACGTATATAATAGAGTTTTCCAGTTTGTTTCTAAAAATTTTGTGTTAGGTTGCAATAAAAGGCATAGCTACAGGATAATGTACTGTGTGTTGTAAATGTTTATCAGGATAAAAAAATGGTATTACAAGCTCTTAATCTAGGTATTTTGACATTGCTTTTTTTTGTTGTTGGGATGATTAAGCCAAAGTGGGCTTTATTCTTTATGGAAAAGCCAAGTCGGTGGCTGATTACCATCATAACCACTATCTGTTTTATGATTACCATGACTATGTATGGTCAAGGCATAAAGCAAGCGAAGATTATTGAAAAACACAAAAAACCTGCCACAATTGCCGTGCCCGTGCCGATTCCCGAAGTTGTGCCTGTGCCGACACCCGAAGCGCCCAAGGCAGCGCCTAAGAAAAAATAGCGGAGTTTCTCAAATAAGCGTTTTGGTTTGACTTGCTTATGTTTGAAACCGTTCAAGTTGGCTTTATTAATTGGTTCAGGAGAACCCAGTGAAACTCCCTGGACTTTCGACATGCTCATGCCGAACGGAGTTAATACTTCACGGGGTCGAATCAATAGCTATTTTCAATAAGGTACAAAATAAGTTTACGATGATTTTAAAGCCAAACATATTGAGGTGTCGGCTAATCCTGGATAGAGACTCACGCCCCATCCAGGAATAATTTAGGGTTAGTTTTTAACAAACTTCAATGCATCATTTTCAACAGTCACCTTAATGGTATCGCCTGATTGGAAATTCCCCGCAAGTATTTCCTGAGCCAACGGATTTTCCAGTTGTTGCTGTATCGCCCGTTTCATGGGTCTTGCGCCGTAGACCGGGTCGAAACCTGCCCCACCCAGCAAATCCAGGGCTGGCTCGGAAATTTCAAAGCCTATCTCGCGTTCTTGCAAGCGTTTGCGTAAATGTTCGATCTGAATGCTGGAAATCGTCCGAATCTGCGCTCGACCCAGCGGGTGAAACACGACTGCTTCATCTATTCGATTGATGAATTCGGGGCGGAATCGGGTACTCACTATTTCCATCACGGCTGATTTCATGGCCTGATAATTGGCTTCGGCCGCTTCCGGCATCATGCCTCCCACGGCACTCGCACGTTCCTGTGCTTCGCCTGCCATCTCCTGAATTACGTCAGAACCCAAATTTGAGGTCATCACGATGACGGTGTTCCTGAAATCCACCGTGCGGCCTTGCCCATCGGTCAATCGGCCATCGTCCAGCACCTGCAACAAAATGTTGAAGACATCGGGATGTGCCTTTTCTATCTCGTCCATGAGGATCACGGAATAAGGCTTGCGTCTGACCAGTTCGGTCAGATAACCGCCTTCTTCATAACCGACGTAGCCGGGAGGTGCGCCAATCAAGCGGGCAACAGAATGCTTTTCCATGAATTCCGACATGTCGATACGCACCATGGCATCGGGCGTATCGAACAGGAATTCCGCCAGTGTTTTGCATAACTCAGTTTTACCGACACCGGTAGGCCCTAAAAACAAGAATGAGCCATTGGGACGGTTGGGGTCTGATAAGCCAGCCCTTGAGCGACGAATGGCATTACTGACCGCTTTCAACGCTTCTTCCTGACCAACAACCCGTTTTGCCAAGGCTGCTTCCATGTGCAGGAGCTTTTCCCGCTCGCCTTCCAGCATTTTACTGACCGGAATGCCTGTCCATTTGGAGACAACTTCGGCAATTTCTTCTTCTGTGACTTTGTTGCGCAGCAAAGTCATTTTCTGCTCTCCCGCAGAATCTACAGTTTGTAACTGTTTTTCTAGCTCAGGAATCATGCCGTACTGCAATTCGGCTTGCTTTGCCAAGTCATTGGCGCGTCTTGCCGTTTCCAGTTCCGTCCTAGCGTGCTCCAGTTTTTCCTTGATGGACGCTGAACCTTGCAAGGAAGCTTTTTCGGACTTCCAGATTTCCTCAAGATCAGAATATTCCTTTTCCAAATCACTAATATCTTCTTCCAGCATAACCAAGCGTTTTTTGGAGGCGGCATCGGATTCTTTTTTCAGCGCAACCTGTTCGATTTTTAATTGAATTAAGCGTCGGTATAGCTTATCCATTTCCTCCGGTTTGGAATCCATTTCCATACGGATACGGCTTGCCGCTTCGTCGATCAAATCAATCGCTTTGTCCGGTAATTGGCGGTCGGCAATATAACGGTAGGATAAAGTTGCTGCCGCCACAATCGCAGGGTCGGTAATATCCACGCCATGATGCACTTCGTATTTTTCCTTTAAGCCGCGTAAGATAGCTATGGTGTCTTCTACCGAAGGTTGATCGACCATGACCTTCTGGAAACGGCGCTCCAAAGCGGCATCTTTTTCAACATATTTGCGGTACTCGTCGAGCGTAGTCGCGCCAACACAATGCAACTCTCCACGCGCTAAGGCAGGTTTAAGCATGTTGCCCGCATCCATTGCGCCTTCCGCCTTGCCCGCACCGACCATGGTATGCAGCTCATCAATAAATAAGATGACCTGGCCTTCCTGCTTGGCGAGATCATTCAACACAGCTTTCAGGCGTTCTTCAAACTC
>PMDM01000230.1 GCA_003155565.1 Methylococcaceae bacterium
CAAGTCACGCAAATCATCAAATAATTTACGGATGCTTTGTTTCATTCCGTAAGTAGTCAGGCTCTTCGACATGTCATGCTTGGTATTTTTGATGATACTATCAATCCGCTCCTTGGAGAAAGAATCAATCAACATCTTGGCCTGAACATTAAATACCCGGCGACTGGCCTGGAAGTTTTCAATGTTGGACATGTACAGATTTTGCCTGTCACGGGTCTCGGCCATTAATTTACCGGTCATATCCTGGTTTTGGAAATCAATTTTCTTGAATTCCTCAAGCTGAGAGATTCCGTTTGCCAGGGACGATTCCGTCAAGCTCAACGATTCATTGACCAAAAAGCCAATGTCCCTGGTAACGGTTTCCATCAGGATATTACGCCGTTGTTTGACGATATCATCAGCCAGATAGGTTTCTAAGGCCGCAAGCCTGCTTCTTTCCAGCAACGCTTTGTCACCTTTAACCTTGGCAAGCAATGCTTGCTTGGCAGACACGGGAAAAATAGCCCCCTCTTCAATTTTTAAGGTTGTTGCAGAGGTTTTGACTTGCGATTTGATGGCATCGTGATACCCCGTATCACCCGCCAGATCGTCCCACATGGCATCAATTTTGTTCATAACCACAGCCAAGCCGCGTTTACTGCCGCCACGAGCGTGACAAACGTGATTACGCCACATGTCCATGTCACTCTTGGTCACCCCTGTGTCTGCTGCAATAACAAACACGATGGCTTGGGCACTGGGCAGCATACTTAATGTCAGCTCAGGCTCAGCCCCTAGGGCATTCAAGCCAGGAGTATCAAGAATGGTCAAGCCCTCTTTTAATAGGGGATGGGGGAAACTGATTATCGCGTGCCGCCAACACGGGACTTCCACTTTTTCCGGATTGACGATGCCTTGCTCTGCCGCTTCGCGCTCATTCCATAAGCCCAGTTTATCCGCTAGGTCGCGGTCTACCATTTTAGTGGCAATCAATGCCTTGAATGCTTCTTGCATTTGCGCTGGAGAGTTACAATCCAGATCTATTTGCTTCCATCTTTCGGGAGTATTTTTGAACTCGGCCATGGAAATATCTTCAAGCCGACTTTCAATTTCTAATAAGCGGATATAGTCACCGCCTTCTGCATCATGATAGAGTTCGGTAGGCGACATAGTCGTGCGTCCGGGCGAAGACGGCAGTAACCTAAGACCTGTTTCAGCAAAAAACAGCGCATTGATGAGCTCACTTTTACCCCGCGAAAACTCAGCAACAAAAGCCAACGTTATCCGGTCTGCTTGCAATCCGTTAAGGACATTCAAGATCGTGTTGTTACTGTGGGGATCGTTCACATCGTAGCGAATACGCCACTGGTGATACATTTCGATACCCTGTATCAACTTTGCTCGCCATAGCGAGTATTCGTGCATTTGCTCTTTAAATTCCATATTACTCATGGCAAGCCCTTGGTTACCGACATGGTTTTGTAAGTAAGGATAGTCAAAATATCAGATGAATTATTTCCCGCTAATTGTAGACTATATCCGTGGAACTGTTAGCTTTTGTAACCTTATTTTTTGTGGATTCATTAACATTAAACTCCGTACTGCTGCCGATACCGGATTATCGCGTCCAATTGACCGCTTGCATGGGCTTCAATGTAGTCGATGATATTTTCCAGCGTAATAATCGACACGACTGGGATTTTAAAGCATTCTATGACTTCCTGAATAGCGGAAAGTCCACTTTGCGCTTTTTCCTGCCTGTCTAATGCAATCAACACACCGGCTGGCATGCCACCCGCCCGCAAAATAATATCGACTGATTCCCTAACTGATGTACCCGCAGTAATAACATCGTCAACAATCAATACCTTGCCTTTTAGGGTGGAACCGACCAACTCACCGCCTTCGCCGTGATCTTTTGCTTCTTTACGGTTGAAGGCAAAGGGNNCTATGCAATGGCTGTTGCGCTAACCAAGGGTATCCCTTTATAGGCTGGCCCGTACAGAATATCCGGCTTTATATCCAACTGTATCAGCGCCTGGGCATAAAATCCCCCCAACTTTCTCAATTTTTCACCCGTATTAAACAGGCCTGTATTGAAAAAATAAGGGCTAGTTCGGCCTGACTTTAACAGAAATTCCCCGAATTTCAGTACACCGCAATCCAGCGCGTAAGCAATAAATTCTTTTTGATAATTAAGCATAACGGTTATCGTTCAGCAAATATGTTACTCGATTATATCTTAACTTTGAATTTTGTCGGTTTTAGCCCTTAAGATTCGATAATATCAGCATTTAGGTTTGTAAATCCCACGCGAACAATTATCGCTATTATAATGATCGCTAACTTAAGCCTAGCAAATATCCTCTTGTAAATAGCTTGCTCGTTGGAATTGCCACCCAGCCCTTAACCCTAATCCCATCAATGTGTTATGAAGCCCTATAAACATCAGCCTGAGCCGCATCAAAACACACTGCCTTCAGGTATACCTTACATTGTGGCCAATGAAGCGGCTGAACGGTTCAGTTATTATGGGATGCGGGCAATTCTGGTTGTGTTCATGACGCAATACCTGACGGACAGCACGGGCGCATTGGCAGTCATGTCTGAACAAGAAGCGCAAGGGTATTTCCATTTATTCGTGTCAGCAGTTTATTTTATGCCTTTGCTTGGTGCTTTAGTCTCGGACGGGCTTTTAGGCAAATATCGAACCATCATTTTATTATCTTTGATCTACTGTCTAGGCCACTTAGCCTTGGCTATTGATAATACACTTATGGGCTTACTGCTAGGGCAAGGGCTGATTGCCTTGGGCGCTGGCGGCATAAAACCCTGTGTTTCCGCGCACGTGGGCGACCAGTTCGGGTCGGACAATCAATATTTGATCGGTAAAGTGTTTAGCTGGTTTTATTTTTCCATCAACCTTGGCGCTTTTGCAGCCATGTTGATTAGTCCTTGGTTACTGAATCAGTATAGCCCATCCGTAGCATTTGGGATTCCAGGCGTATTGATGCTGATTGCTACCGCGATCTTTTGGTCTGGACGTTATCAATTCGTCCATATAAAACCTGCGGGTATGGGCTTTATAAGAGAAATGTTCAGTCAATATGGAATGACGACTTTAGCAAAATTAGCGTCTGTTTACGTATTTATCGCCGTTTTTTGGGCACTTTTTGAGCAAATTGGCTCATCCTGGATATTACAGGCGCAGAAAATGGATCGCGTTATCTTGGGAATTGAGCTGCTGCCATCACAAATTCAAGCGGCAAATCCATTACTTATCATGTTACTGACACCGCTGTTTACATACATCATCTATCCATTTTTAAATAATTTGTTTGAACTTACGGCCATAAGAAAAATGTCCATCGGACTGTTCCTTACCGTAATTGCATTCGCTACCGCCAGTGTCATACAAATGCAGTTAGACCGTGGTGGCGTGCCGAACATTGGCTGGCAGTTTATTGCCTACTTTATGCTCACTTCGGCAGAAGTCATGATCTCCATTACCTGCCTTGAATTCTCCTATCGTCAAGCGCCTAAGACCATGAAATCATTTGTTATGGCCTTTTATTTTTTATCGATAGCGCTTGGTAATCTTTTTACCAGCGCGGTCAATTTTTTCATTCACAATACGGATGGCACCAGCAAACTTGAAGGTGCCAGTTATTTTTGGTTTTTTACCATTATTATGTTAATTACAACAGTGTTATTCTTGTGGTCAAGCTCTTATTTCCAGGAAAAAAATAATTTCTGCGATGACCTTGGCTAATAAATCTTCTATACTCTAACCAGTCGAATTTTTACGTACTAATATCGAGGAAAACAATGAAATTTACACTGCTAACCTTGGGATTGCTTGTTTCCATGCAATTATCAGCGGGCGTTTATAAATGTACGGACGCCAGCGGCAACAAAACCTACCGGTCAGTACCTTGCGCGGAAGGACAAAGCAAAGTTGAGCTGAATGTGAAAACTGGGGGTTCCACTGACCTTAACCAACAAGAAAACCAAAAAGCTTTGTCTCAACAAGAACAAGAAGATAAAGAAGCACAAAAAAAACTTGATGAACAGGGGTTTATACAAAAACAAACGCAATTAAAACAAAGTGCTATGGATGAAAGCGCTAAAAACCAATTCCTGATAAAAAATAATCCACATAAATTTTCAGCCTTTGCCATTCCACCCTATAAATTTGACGACTTAACGCCCTTGGTTAAAATTTACCAGAACAGACTGCCTGATGTTGAACGGTTTAGACGGCAAGCAGCAGAAAAATCACTCGCCACAGGCCAGTGCGGACGGGTTGAATCCGTGGAATTAAACGAAAAAAGCACGAAAGATGCGCTGGTCATCCTAGTTGATTGCAGTTCAGCGAAAAAATTCTATGTGTCTGAGCAGGAATTGGCAACCAACTCGCAATGACGCAGCCCCAAACCATACTGAAGACTATACTTATTACGGGCTGTTCCAGCGGAATTGGTTATGCTACGGCTCTTGAATTAAAAAACCGTGGGCATAAGGTTGTTGCCAGTGCGAGAAAAGAAGAAGATGTCGCCCGTTTGCAGCAAGAAGGTTTCATTGCAGTCCAACTCGATTTAGCCGACAGTAAAAGTATCCAAAAAGCCGTCAAGAAAGCCCTGGAACTGACCGATAACCAAATTGACGTGTTATTCAATAATTCTGGTTTCGGTCAGCCCGGAGCGGTCGAAGACTTAAGCCGTGAAACCCTGAGATTCCAGTTTGAAACCAATGTGTTCGGCACCCAAGAATTGACCAACCTGCTAATCCCTGTGATGCGTAAACAAGGACATGGGCGGATTATCTACAACAGTTCGATACTTGGGCTGGTTGCCATGACCTACCGGGGCGCTTACAACGCCAGCAAGTATGCCTTGGAAGGTTTGGCAGACACCTTGCGCCTGGAGTTGCATGGCAGCAATATCTCTGTTTCGCTCATAGAACCTGGGCCTATCATGAGCAACTTCCGGCAAAATTCCTTTGACTTATACAATAAAAACATAGCCACGGATAGTTTTCATAAAGATACCTATAAAGCCATGGAAGAGCGGCTGCAAAAAGAAGGTGCGGCAGTCGCTTTTACCCTGCCTGCCAAAGCGGTTGCCGATAAGGTTGTCCACGCCGTCGAATCAAAATGCCCCAAAATACGTTATTACGTTACTTTCCCCACTTACCTGTTTGCTTTTCTCAAACGCATATTGCCAGCATCTTGGCTGGATAACCTGCTCAGAAGAGTCTGAATGTTGTATCAGCGCGAAACGTTTATCCAGTGTCCCTATTGCGGCGAAACTCTGGATGTTCTAGTGGATGATTCATCCAGCCCACAAAGCTATTACGAAGATTGTTCGGTTTGTTGTGCGCCCATTTTATTCTTATTGACAGAAGATGAATTCGGAGAGCTTCATGTTGATGTCAAAAGAGATGATGAATAGACAAGCCCATTAATTCCATTCAACGTAGTTGAGATGACAAAGGAATCCCAACTAAAATCACGCCACCGTTGAACGTTAGGGGTCGTACCTCAACTTTTATAATATTCTGATTCTACCTTATCCGTTCAAGAATCCGCCCAGCGAAAGATGTACCGAGAAACGAAGCACATCATTTGCACTTGTTTTCAACACACTGTTTTCGCAAAGCTAATCAAGTTATGTAGAGGATACACATTGTTAATGCTTGACGCGGCGTACGCCAATACGTACGCTGTTATTTTTTAAAAGGCATTAACTATGGCTAGTCTTAATGTTACTTACCGAAGTACGCTCCAATTGGAACAAGAACAAGTGGTAAAAGTGCTGACGCACTACGAATAGCTGGTGCGTAAACATTGCGGTTAAAGGTGATACGCCTTGCCGCGTTCAGCGATGACCGAAACGAATCCGCTGAAATGCCACATCAGTCGTTAGCCTTTCTTGCGCTTGCACCAACGGCCATCCCTGCTCCGTGTGTATCCGTTCGGATTTTTTCAGGTCTGCCATAATGCGTTCTATATCAAAATCAAAGCTGGCGGCATGTTCCCGTCTGGTTGCGTGGATTTCTTCGATAATTTCGTCAGTTACTAATGGTTCCATCGTCTTCTCCTAGTAATTCTTCGGGGGTGCAAATAAAAGGCAGTGGCAAATTGATCTCATCCAAAAAACCGGCAATGCGTCGTTGCATCATAGGGTTCGCAATGTGTTTGAAATTCCAAGTTAAAATAAAGTCCATTCCATGTGCAGCAGCAATCGCAATATGCAGCGCATCCTCTGCAACTTGCGGCGGGACTAAACCCCGCTGCACAAGACCGAGAGCAATTTGTTCAACGCGCTCGTTGATTTCAAGGCGGGCGATTCCGGTAATGGCATCCAAGCGAAGCTAGGCAGCTTCGGGATCGCCTGCTGCACACTCCCGTATGACTAACTCCGAGATTCTGAGTTCAAAAGCCGTGCGCTTACGTGACCACCAGTTCCGTGTAATTTCTTGATGGGCAGCACCGATGATGGTTCTACTTGGGCGTGCAGTCAAGTAGCTTATAAACGAAGTTTCGAGATAGACGGTTTGCATAGAAATAGAGCGGGATTTGTTACAAAATTGCGGATTACCTTACGACGAATCCGTTTATGGCCTTACAGGCTAAACTCGATTTTTAACGGCAAATCTGACATGGCATAATGAACAAACTGTTTACCTAATTCGGTAAGCTCGTAACCTTCCTTTTCGTCGAATGCCGATACAGTTGGAGACTTTGATCCATTTCCTTTTTGAGCTGGTTTTGATTGTTTAGATATGAAATTACCATAATAATCGACTTCTCTATGCTGTCGGATTACTCCTCCAGTGCTTAAGTCACGAAATAGTAGCTTATATAAGTCGGCATCTGCCGAGTTTTCTCTGACAAAACCTTTTCCTATTTTTTTCCAAATAGCGCCACGAGTGATTCCATCGTTGTTATAAATCGCTCCAATTACCTGAAAGTGCATTTCAGAATATTGATTAATCCAATCTATATACATTCGTACGACATCGTCGCTAGAAATTCGAGTCGCCGCTGCATTGGCAAGAATATTTCTAATATAAACTCTTTTCTCTTCACTTTCAGCGCCAGACCACTCCCTAAAGGTCTTTTTTATCAGTGACTGATATTCCTTACTTTCAACTCTTTGAGAAATAGCCTCATCTTGCAAATCAAGTCTAGCCATAATTTCAATTATTGTGTCCTCTTTTTCTTTAAGTTCGTCTTGTAACATTCGAGCCCAGTGTTCAAAAAATCGGTTAATCTTTTCTTGTTCGTCCTCTGACCATGCCCCAGCAATTGCAGAAAGGAAGCCACCAGCAAATGGTATTGCACCACCGATTGCTTGTAGTGCGCCGCGATAAATTTTAGCTGCCTTGCTACTTTCAGGCAGCTTCATTTCATCCTCGTCTTCCTTTTTATCAGTCATTTTGAATCCTTGTAGCCTAAGTATTATTTCCTCGCTCTGGATAGATTTTATTTCCTAAAATTACATCTCTCGATTCCAGTATCTACCTTATCTGCTCCAAAATCCCATCCAACTCCTCCAAACTGGAATAAGCAATGACCAGTTTACCCGCGCCGTTATCCTTATGTTCGATGACAACTTTTGCACCCAGCTTTGCAGTCAGTTCGTTTTGTAGGCGTAAGGTGTCGTGATCAACGGTTTTAGTTTTTTGCGGCTTGGATTCGGTTTGGGCATCTTTGACCAGCTTTTCTGCCATCCTCACCGTTAATCCCTCCCTGGCTATCTTTTGGGCGGCGGCGACTTGTTTGACTGCATCCAAGGACAGCAATGCCCGTGCATGACCCATTTCCAGTTGACCGCTGATTAGCAACTTTTTTACTTCGGGGTGTAAGTCCATCAAGCGCAACAAATTAGTCACGGTTACCCGCGACTTGCCCACAGCATCGGCGATTTGTTGATGGGTCATGGTGAATTCATCGAGCAACCTTCTTAAGGCTTCGGCTTCTTCCAGGGGGTTGAGGTCTTGCCGTTGGATGTTCTCGATCAGGGCAATCGCCATGGTGGCGCGGTCGTCGATGTCTTTGATAACGACGGGTATTTGCTGTAGCCCTGCTAGTTGGGAGGCACGCCAACGGCGTTCTCCGGCGACGATTTCGTATTTATCTTGACCGAGTTTGCGCACGACGATGGGCTGAATAACGCCCTGCGCTTTTATGGAATCCGCCAGCTCCTGCAATTTCTCAGGATTCATATCTTTTCTGGGTTGAAACTTGCCCCGCTGGAGATATTCAATTGGTAATGTATGCAAAGGATTGGTTGTTTCCTTTGCAGCAGAAACATCGCCCAACAATGCATCTAATCCTCGACCTAATCCGCGTTTAACCAAAGTGTTCACCTTTTGTTGCTATTCATTTATGGAAGCCTAAAAACACTTTCTCGCATTGGCAATGTCGTTAAGTTAAGGGGACTGTCCCTTCTCCCTGAGGGAGGCGGCACAGATTCCCTATCCGTTGCCGCACTTCCACCATCCCTGGAGGGCGAAGGTTAGGATGAGGGTAGGCAAATAAGCTTTTTCCCTTGTTTTTATTCTCCTCACCCCAACCCTCTCCAGCAGGAGAGGGAGCTTGTTTACTTGACAGCATTGCTCCTATTGAGAACAGGAAGTTTTCTACATTTTTAAAGATTTCCGCATATTTTCTGTTTGAGACCCAAGCCTTATGCTGTCACGAGCCTTTTTTACCGCTTTCTTTCCTCAACATTTCACCTGCCAAGGCAATATAAGCTAAAGAACCTCGGGATGCCTTATCATAAAACAATACGGGTAGGCCGTGACTAGGCGCTTCTGCCAAGCGGATATTTCTGGGGATGCATGTCCTGAACACCTTGTCACCAAAGTGCTTGATTAACTGCTCGGAGACATCTTTGGTCAATCGGCTGCGGTCGTCAAACATGGTGCGAAGGATGCCTTCCAGATACAAATCGGGGTTAACTGTTTCCTTAATGTTCTTAATCGTTCCCATTAGTGCGGTTAATCCTTCCAGCGCATAATATTCGCACTGCATGGGAATCAACACGCTATCGGCTGCGACCAAGGCATTTAAGGTCAGCATGTTTAAGGACGGCGGACAATCGACCAAAATGTAATCATAATAAGGCTTGATAAGCACCAGCCCATCGTCCAGCCGCCGCTCCCGGCGTTCCTCTTTCAGTAGCCGAATTTCGGCGGCAGTCAGGTCAGAGTTGCCTGGAATCACCGAAAAGCCCAATTCAGGTAATTTGATGATGGCTTCGGTTGCCAACACTTCTTTCATCAAAATATCGAAGCTGGAGTAACTGACGGTTTCCTTATCCACACCGCAGCCTATGGCCGCATTGCCCTGGGGATCAAGATCGACCAATAACACCCGCTTTTTTGCCGCAGCCAGCGCAGCAGCCAGATTGACTGTGGTTGTGGTCTTACCGACTCCGCCTTTTTGGTTGGTCAGGGCAATTACTTTTCCCACTCTTTTACCTTGATTATTAGTCTTTTTATCGGTTAGGTTCTGTAAGGCATTGATGCTGACGTGGGGTTAATGTCGCCAAAACCGCAGCTACAATGAGTAGCGCCGCCACATCACCCCATAAATGCCCAATATGCTGAGTATTGACTACGGACTCAACTGCCATAATGATTGCATGTACTACGCTCGACCAGACTGTAAACCAGATCAGGCTTAGATGCATCATTGGATTACGCGATGCCAATATCAAGAACACACCAAGTGTCACATAAATACCCAAGATCATTTCAAGATATTCAGAACGCCCTTCTGTGTGCCAAGACCAGCCCGAAGGCCAGATTACGGTAAGTGTCCATAAACCGAAGATGAAGATAAGCCCTACAACAATCAAAGCAATACGCAGGTATTTGATGCGATCGGTATCGTTCATGTTTCTCCTCTTACAAATTAAAATATTGCTGATGTATTTTCCAATACGTCAATAGAAAAAACGAAAGACGAATGTGGCTTAAGGTTTTATCAGAACCAGATTCCGCTCCGCTTCAACGCCCGGAATTCGCACCAGAATCACGGAGGTCGGTGACTTAACTTTTGCCAATTCCTGTTCTGGACAATGGCCTTTCATGGCTAACAGCTTACCATTCTTGGCAAGTAAATGATTTGTTGATCTGAGGATGTCCGCCAGATCGGCAAATGCCCGTGTCAAAACCATGTCGTAACATTGTTCGGGTTGAAAGTCTTCTGCCCGGCTATGCACAATTTTTATATTGGTCAGTTTTAATTCCAGTACGGCTTGCTGCACAAAGCGGGTTTTTTTTGCGTTACTGTCCAGCAAGGTAAATGCTATGTGCGGCAAACAAATGGCGAGGGGAATGCCGGGTAAACCCGCGCCTGTGCCTATGTCGATAATTCGGTTGCCTTCAAGATAAGGGATAACGGTCAGGCTGTCCAGTAAATGCAGCCTGACCATGTCGTCCTGCTTTTTTATTGCTGTCAGGTTATAGGCTTTATTCCATTTTTCAATTAACTTGATGAAAGCCAGCAATTGTTCAATTTGTTGCTCATCGACCGACAGGTTAAGTGCCGCAATGCCGTCAACTAGGATTTTGCGGCAATCATCCATTAAGCACTTTTCTTCTTGAGATAGACCAATAATAAGGAAATCGCAGCAGGTGTCATACCTGGAATTCTTGAAGCCTGACCCAAGGTTTCTGGTCGTTGCGCCTTGAGTTTTTGGCTGACTTCATTCGACAGGCCAGGGACACCCGCATAATCCAGGCTATCAGGAAGGTGCAAGTGGTCGTAACGTAAAGTTTTGTCGATGTCGGTTTGCTGCCTGACAATATAACCGGCATATTTAGCTTGTATTTCGACCTGCTCGCCGACTTGCTCATGAATCTCGTCACCGCCTTCGAGAAAGGTCAATAAGCGCTGGGCATCGACTTCTGGACGACGCAACAATTCCGCTAAACTGGCTTCCTTAAGCAAAGGCTTGCCCCAAAATTGTTCAACCAGCTCCGCTTCTTCGCTTTCAGCCCTGATCCATTTTTTTTTCAGATTTTCTTGAAGGTTGGTTATTGCTTCCCTTTTAGCCTCAAATGCTTGCCAACGGATATCGTCAACCAAGCCTAATTCACGGCCTTTTTCAGTCAAGCGCAAATCGGCATTATCTTCCCGCAGCAACAAGCGGTATTCCGCACGGCTGGTAAACATGCGATACGGCTCTTGTGTTCCACGGGTAATTAGGTCGTCGATCATCACGCCCATATAGGCTTCATTTCGTTTCGGACACCAGCTTTCTTGGCTCTGAACCAGACGTGCCGCATTCAGCCCAGCAATCAAACCTTGGGCTGCGGCTTCTTCATAGCCCGTCGTGCCGTTGATTTGTCCGGCAAAGAACAATGCCTTCATGTGCTTGGTTTCCAGCGACATTTTCAAATCGCGGGGATCGAAAAAATCATATTCGATGGCATAACCAGGGCGCACGATTTCGGCATTTTCAAAGCCTTCCATCGAGCGGACAAACTCGTACTGCACATCAAACGGCAAGCTGGTTGATATGCCGTTAGGATAGATCTCATGCGTATCCAAACCTTCCGGTTCAACAAAAATCTGGTGAGTATCGCGGTCGGCAAAGCGCACGATTTTATCTTCAATCGACGGGCAATAACGTGGCCCGATACCCTCAATAACCCCTGAGTATAAGGGCGAACGATCCAGCCCGGCACGAATAATATCGTGGGTTTTGCGATTAGTGCGGGTGATATGGCACGGGATTTGTCTGGGGTGCTGTTCTCGCTTGCCCAGAAAAGAAAACACGGGTACGGGATCATCGCCGAACTGTTTTTCCAGTTTGCTGAAATTGATCGTACGTCCATCAATACGCGGCGGGGTGCCGGTTTTCAACCGGTCAATCCGAAATGGCAACTCACGCAAACGATCAGCCAAGGCAATCGAGGCCGGATCGCCCGCACGTCCGCCGCTGTAATTTTCCAAGCCGATGTGAATCTTGCCGCCAAGGAAAGTCCCTGTGGTCAATACCACGGCTCTGGCGTTAAAATCCAGACCCATCTGGGTTTTAACGCCCACGACCTTATCGCCTTCAACAATCAAATCCGCGACGGTTTGTTGAAATAAGGCTAAATTGGGTTGGTTTTCCAACACGCTTCTTATAGCTTGTCTGTATAAACTACGGTCAGCTTGGGCACGGGTCGCCCTGACCGCTGGGCCTTTACTGGCATTCAGGGTACGGAATTGGATACCCGCGAGATCAACCGCATGAGCCATTATTCCGCCTAAAGCATCAATCTCTTTGACCAAATGGCCTTTACCGATACCGCCCACCGCCGGATTGCAGCTCATTTGCCCCAGTGTTTCTATATTTTGCGTTAGCAACAAAGTCCGCGCACCGCACCGCGCCGATGCCAGCGCCGCCTCAGTACCTGCGTGGCCGCCGCCGACCACAATAACATCAAAATCTTTTTTGAATTTCACGCGCGTTATATAATCTAATGTCCGCTGTTAAAAATAAAGTCACTATACAATCGCTTAATTATAAGGGGTAAATGATGAAAAAACGTAAAAATATGAACAAAATAGAAGAAGCACCTAAGCAAAATCCGGTGGCTAAATTCGCCCACCAGTTCAATAAGGCACAGGTATTTTCTGATAAAAGCGAATATCGCCGCAAAGCCAAACATGCGAAGCAGGAGGCTTCTCCATTCATTCTGACTAGAGTGAATGGAGAAGGTTTTTGCTAAAACGTTTTTTGCATTGTGGTTTTCGTTGGAGAAAGCTTAAGAGCTAGCGGCACATTGAAAAAAGCCCGAGAAAGTTAACGCTCGCTTATTAAGAGCTTATCCATAAATAATTTGATAATTTACGTATAGTTGTGGAAGGATTGCAATAAATAACTTCACTAAAGGTTGCACTTCATTGAAAAGTGTAACCAACTATAGCCTACCCGCAAATCACAACCGCAGATTATTTATTGATAGTTATGAAACTTACTTCCCTATGCAAAAACTGGAAAATATTTTCCCTAGTAAGTCGTCAGACGTAAATTCCCCAGTGATTTCAGCAAGTGCTTGTTGAGCTAACCGTAAATCTTCTGCGACGAGTTCGCTGGCTTGGGTGGTTTGTAGTTGGTGAAGGGCGTTTTGGATGAGTTGGTGGCTGGTATTTAGGGCTTCAAGGTGGCGGGTTCTGGCGATGAAGATGTTTTCGGTTGCGTCGTTGTAACCGACGCTTTGTTTCAAGTGCTGGATGAGTAAATCCATGCCTGCGCCTGTTTTAATGGACAGATAGATTTGCGTTCCTGTTTCTGTGTTTTGTATTTCCGGCTCTTTATTTACCAAATCTATTTTGTTGTACAGGGTTATAACATCCAAGCCTTCTGGGATGGAATCCAGTATTGTTTGGGGTTCTGGCTCTTTGGCATCAATAAGCAATAAGACCTTATCGGCTTTGTGGATTTCCTCAAAAGCCCTGCGGATACCTTCTTGCTCAATGGCATTTGAGCTTTCCCTCAAACCCGCCGTGTCGATGATATGCAGCGGCATACCGTCTATTTGTATGCGTTCCCGCAGCCCGTCCCGCGTCGTTCCGGCAATGTCGGTAACGATTGCGGCATCGTGTCCGGCGAGTGCGTTAAGCAGGCTTGATTTTCCGGCATTGGGTTTGCCTGCCAGCACAACCGTCATGCCATCGCGCAATAGCCGTCCTTGGTTGGCGGTTTGTTGAATTTGTTCTAGCCTTCGCGTAAGACTTATTAATCGGTTTTCGACGACTCCATCCGTTAAGAAGTCTATTTCTTCATCGACGAAATCAATAGCCGCTTCGATGTAGATTCTAAGCTCGGTAAGTTCGGTAATCAGTGTGTTGATCTGTTCGGAAAATACGCCTTGCATTGAGCGTTGCGCTGAACGGACGGATTGCTCCGTGCTGCTTGTTATTAAATCGGCAATAGCTTCTGCCTGGGCCAGATCGAGCTTGTTGTTGAGGAAAGCGCGTTCGGTGAATTCCCCTGGCCTGGCTAGTCGTGCGCCCAACGACAGTACGCGCCGCAGCAGCATATTTAAGACGACCGAACCGCCATGCGCTTGGAGTTCGAGTACGTCTTCGCCAGTATAGGAAGCAGGGGATGGGAAGTAGAGGGCTATGCCGGAATCGATAACGGATTGGTCTTGATCCAGGAATGCTGTGAACAGTGCCGTCCTCGGCGTTAGTTTTTTTTTGAAAAGCTGGGCGGCGATTTGGGTGATCCGTCCGCCTGAAATTCTAATGATGCCGACACCACCGTTACCGGATGGTGTCGCTATGGCTGCAATAGTATCTAATTGTTCAATGTCCAATAGTAGCGCTAGGCCTGTGCATTGATTTTTTTGGTGATGTAGGTCTGCTGGATAATGGATAAAGTATTATTAACAACCCAGTACAAAACCAAACCTGCGGGAAAAAACAGGAAAAACACGGTAAACACGAGCGGAAACATTTTTAATATCTTCGCCTGGACAGGATCAATCGGTGGAGGGTTAAGCCCTTGCTGAATTTTCATGGTAATGCCCATGATCACCGGTAACACCAAAAATGGATCCATCGCCGATAAATCTTGAATCCATAACAGGAACGGCGCTTGCCGGAATTCAACGGTTTCGCTCAATACCCAATACAAGGACATGAAGACGGGGATTTGAAACAGGATAGGCAGACAACCGCCCAAAGGATTGACCTTTTCCTTTTTGTACATATCCATCATTTCTTTATTGAACCGAGGCCTGTCGTCGGCAAAACGCTCCTGCAATTCTTTTAAGCGCGGTTGTATTTTTCGCATCCTTGCCATGGATATGAAACTGGCTTGGGTCAACGGGAACATCAACAATTTAATGCACATAGTCACGCCAATAATGGCAAAGCCCCAATTATTGGTGAAGCTATGGATTTTATTGAGTAGCCAGTAGATGGGTTTGCCGATGAAGGTCAACACACTGTAATCGACGGTTAACTCAAGCCCAGGCGCAATTTTTTCCATGACTGGCTGGATTTTAGGCCCCGAAAACAAACGGGACACGAATTGCGTTTCTGTGTTGTTGGCGACTGTCACCGATGGCGAATAGGAGCCTATGACATAGCGTTCATCTTTTAAATGTTTGGTATAAAAGTGGTTTTCGGCATCTGCGGGTGGAATCCAGGCTGAGGCAAAATAATGCTGGATCATGGCTGCCCAACCGCCTTGGGTGGCAACATCCAGATTATCATCAACCATATCGTCGAAATTGATCTTTTTGTACTTATCTTTTTCGGTATAAACAACACCGCCATCATAAGCCCTCATGCCAGCTGTCAACATGTTGCCGGTGTTTTCTTTGAAGGGAACTCTCAGTAATTGGCTGTATTGCCGTCCCGACCAATCTTTTCCGCTGTTGTTTTTGACGTTTTGGTTTAACGTGATCTCGTAACTGCCACGCTTGAAAACGAACGCTTTGGTCATGGCCAGCCCGTTGTTATCTGTCCATGTCAGCGGGACGGTGAGGCTATCTTGCCCCTCAGCAAGGACATAACTGTTTGCTTCGTGAGAATAAATACTGTGATGATCTGGAGCCGCTGTATTTCCGCTAGCCGCAATCAAACCGCTTTGCGCGATAAACATTTTTTCTGGACTGCTATTAAACAGTCTTACTGGCTGGTGATTTTTTTCAGCTGCCTCTAAACCAACTAGTTTTCTAATCGAATTGACAATTGTATTGTCTTTTTCTACTGGGTAATTAAGTAAATCAAGATTCTGTATGGTACCGCCTTGCATATCTATTTCAAGGGCAATCACATCAGTTTTTACAGTAACAATAGCGACGGCAGGCACAGCGGCCAACGGTGCAGCAGCAATTTGTTGTTCTTCGGATTGTGGCTGTGCAGGTGTATTGGTTGTTGCAGGCAGATCTTCTTTAACATCTGCAACAGCAGCGCTTTCGATTTGTGCGATGGGTTGGAGACCGTAATCCTTCTGCCAGGCTTGCCACAGTAGTAACACAATCATTGCAAATGCGATGACGAGTAAAAATCGTATATTATCCATTCTTATTTATTACCAAATTTTTCTGGAACTGGATCAATGCCGCCTTCGTGAAAAGGATGGCATTTCAATAATCTTCTGAGCGTTAGATAGGAGCCTGCAACTACGCCATGTAACTTAAGCGCTTCCATGGAATAAGCTGAGCAACTGGGATAGAAGCGACAATTATCGCCAAGCACAGGACTAATAAAGGTTTTATAAAACTTTATTACTGCTATCAGCATGAAGCGCATTTTGACACCAATTTAAGCCAATGCTTTTCCAAAGACTTTCTTAATGCACCCGGCGGCGCATCCAGCGCTTCTTTTCGTGCCAGGACGACAATATCAATACCACCCATCGTGTGCTGCTGTATCCTAAAGCTNNTTCCCTGACAGTCCGTTTAATCACATTTCTGTGCACTGCCTTTCTAATCATTTTTTTTGCAATTGCCAAACCGACCCTGGGATGACCGAAATCGCTCTGTGTGGCTAAAAGCGTAAAATATCGGTCGGTTGATTTTATCGGATTTGTAAAAACATTTTTAAATTCAGCCGCTTTCTTTAATCTTAACTGCGGAGGGAAACCGTAGTTAAGCTCCGTCACACAGCAGTCAGCTTGGCTCTTCCCTTCGCCCGTCGGGCATTTATTACTCTACGGCCACCGACTGATGCCATTCTTTCTCTAAAACCATGCGTTCTGGCACGTTTAATTTTGCTGGGTTGGTATGTTCTTTTCATATTACGAAAGCCTGGTCAAATAAGGGTCAATAAAAACAGATAAAAAAGCCTACGGATGATAAGATATAAGCTCAGTTATGTCAATTCTGTGAGCTTGCTTGGTTATCCTGTATAGTAACCGACGAGCTACATCTGTCAAACATATAAAATCAATACATTACCGACTTCAATGAGTTCCATTTGGAATAACTGTTTGAGCAAGCTGGAAAATGAGATTTCCAGCTCAGAGTTTAATACCTGGATAAGGCCGCTTCAGGTTATTGAAAACGAAGGGCAATTAAAACTACTAGCGCCCAACCGTTTCGTGATGGATTGGGTTAAGGAGCGTTTTTTTGCAAAAATAGAAGAACTTATCAACGAATTTTCTAACGGCACTTTAGATCTGGTTCTGGAAATCGGCTCAAAAATGTCTTCGTTGCCCGCTTCTACAAAAACAGTAAAACGAGTTGATGCAAAAAAAATAGGCCCAAGTAACCTCAACAAAGCATTTACCTTCGATAACTTTGTTGAAGGAAAATCCAATCAACTCGCAAAGGCCGCCTCGTTTCAAGTTTCTGAAAATGTCGGTAGGGCCTATAATCCGCTTCTTATCTATGGCAGTTCCGGGCTGGGTAAAACGCACTTGATGCATGCGATAGGCAATGCTGTTTTACTCAGACAGCCTTCGCTAAATATTGTCTATGTGCATTCTGAAAAATTTGTGCAAGATATGGTCAAGGCGCTACAACAAAATACGATTAACGCTTTCAAGGACTATTACCGTAATTTGGATGTCTTACTGATTGACGATATCCAGTTTTTTGCCAGTAAAGAACGTTCTCAAGAAGAATTCTTCCATNNGAAGAGTTTTTCCATACTTTCAATACCTTGCTTGAAAAAAAGCACCAAGTTGTCCTGACCTCCGACAAATATCCCAAGGAAATCGCCAATCTGGCCGAGCGGTTAAAATCACGGTTTAGTAGTGGCCTGCCAGTAACTATCGAGCCACCCGACATGGAAACAAGGGCGGCCATCTTGATGAAAAAAGCGGCTATGGTGAATGTTGAACTTCACCAAGACGTCGCTTTATTTATCGCCAAAAGAATTCCATCCAATGTTCGTGACTTAGAAGGTGCGTTAAGACGCGTCATCGCCAATTCTCAATTCACTGGCCGCGAAATCACGATTGATTTCACGAAAGAGGCGTTGCACGATTTAATCTCAATGCGCGATAAACTAGTTGACATCAACAATATTCAAAAAACGGTTGCTGAGTATTACAAAATTCGTATTGCTGATTTATCCTCGAAGAGTCGCAGGCAATCTGTTACCAGACCCAGACAAATAGCGATGTCATTGGCCAGGGAGCTTACTTCGCTTAGTTTTCCAGACATAGGTGATGCCTTTGGCGGTAGAGACCATACCACCGTGATAAACGCTTGCAATAGGGTGAATAATCTCAAGGAAGCGGATAGCAAGATCGCCGAAGACTATTTTAACCTGTTGAGAACCCTGTCACACTAAGCAGGTGAAAGTTGTGGATAAGATGTAGTGTTTTTACACATCACGAGTTATCCACTATTGGCGCACAGCAAGTAAGGGTGTTTACTAACAGTTTGGTAAACAAGTTAAGATAATGATTTACATTAATAAAAACTGGTTGTTAACAGTTTTGTCCTAAGCTAATAATAGTAATAGTTTAAAAAATAAAACATTATGAAATTTATTATTAATAGAGAAACCCTACTAATACCCCTACAACAAATCGTAGGGGTTATTGAAAAAAGACAAACTATACCTGTATTGGCCAATGTGCTTATGGTTGTGTCTGATGATTTCTTGACCTTGACGGGAACTGATTTGGAAATCCAGATTGTTGCCAAGATTGGTATCACTGAGGCCCAAGCTGGCTCTATAACTGTTCCTGCGAGGAAATTGTTGGATCTTTGTCGCTTACTTCCCAGCGGTTCAGACATTCAACTGGAACAGCAAAATGATAAGGTTAAAGTCTTATCGAATCGAAGCAAATTCTCGCTGAGTTGTTTACCATCCGAGCATTATCCTGAATTTGCTGAGTCCGAGATGGAGAAACAATTCACCATCAATGCTGGAAAATTAAAGAATGCTTTGGAAAAAACCATTTTTTGTATGGCCAATCAGGATGTTCGATATTACTTGAACGGCCTTATGCTTAATATTTCTAATAATAAATTTAAGTTGGTGGCTTCGGATGGACATCGTTTGTCAATCTTTGAAGATAAGCTGGAACACGAAACAGGTTTCGAGGCTAGGATTATCTTGCCAAGAAAAGGTGTTTTAGAACTTTACCGTTTGCTAGACAATTTAGAGGCAGAACTAACGGTAATGTTTTCTAATAACAATATTAAAATTACGATTGGTCATCTGATTTTCACAGCTAAGCTGGTCGATGCAAAATATCCTGATTTTGGTAAAGTTTTTCAGCAAGCTTTTTATGAACCTATTTCTCTACCAAAGCTGTTGTTAAAAGACACGTTAACGCGTGTTGCAGTGTTAGCTAATGAAAAATTTAAAGGTGTGACGTTTGATATTGCTCCCGGCAGCATGAAAATAAGTACACATAATCCAGAACATGATGAAGCAGAGGAAGATCTCACTATAGACTATCAAGGTGAGCTATTGTCTATCGCCTTTAATGCCCAGTATTTACTGGATGCCGTTTCAAATCTGGATTCCGATACCGCTGTACTGACTATCGCAAGTAATGCCAGTAGTTGTTTTATCGATGAACCCAGCCAATGTGAGTATAAATTCATAGTTATGCCTATGCGCCTCTAAAAATTTGGTATGAGTCTACAGAAGTTGGATATTTACAACGTAAGGAATATCCTCGAACAATCGATTACTCCTTCCCCAGCACTCAATTTTATTTATGGAAAAAATGCTAGCGGCAAAAGCGCACTGATCGAAGCCATTTTTCTGTTAGGTCGTGCCAAATCATTCCGTACGTCATCCATAAAATCGGTCATCAGTTTTGAACAAGACAACTTGATTGTTTCGGCTCAAGTCTTACAAGGAAAAGGGAGCAGTCTTCATTTGGGCATCCTTATGAACGGAAAAGATGTCGAAATACGAATTAACCAGCAAACCAGCCAGAAACGCTCAGATTTAGCCTACGGTTTGCCGTTACAAATTATCCATCCGAAAAGTTTTGAACTCCTGGATGCAAGCGCACAAATACGGCGGGAATTTTTGGATTGGGGGATTTTCAATCACGAAGAGAATTTTTTGCCTGTATGGAGAAAGTATAAAAAAGCCTTGGCGCAGCGAAATGCCTTACTAAAAACAAAAGCCACTAATCAGTTTTACGTTTGGAATAAAGAACTGGCTAATTACGGTACAATAGTCAATGAATATCGGCTTCAATACCTAGAAAAACTTAAACCCTTACTTAGTAAGTCTATCGCTAGATTCGTAACCCTCAGTGATATTGATATTAAATTAATACCGGGTTGGGATGCCGCCAAGCAACTTGAGCAACAACTCAGCGATGATTTAGAAAAAGACCTACGTTATGGTTTTACCCATAGCGGCCCACATCGGGGCGATTTTCATATGTTGGTAAACAGTACGCTAGCAAAAGATGTTGTCTCAAGAGGGCAGCTTAAACTTCTTGTTACCTGTCTAAAGCTCGCCCAGGTTGAACTGATGTTTAGGGAACGCGATTCCTTTGGTTGCATCTTGATAGATGATTTTGCTGCAGAACTGGATAAAGAAAACCGAACAAAAGTTCTCCAGTATTTGTGTGAAATCCAGTGTCAGGTGTTTATCACAGCTACGGAAGTTAATGATTTTGGTGATTTAAGGCCCATAGAAAACTATAAAATGTTTCACGTGGAACACGGAAATATAAAAACGATTAATGTTCCACATGGAACATCTTTGTAATATGAGGAAACGAATAAAATGAGCAATAACGATCAATACGACAGTACCAATATCCAAGTCTTAAAAGGCTTGGATGCGGTAAGAAAACGCCCCGGCATGTACATTGGCGATACCGATGATGGTTCTGGTTTACATCATATGGTGTTTGAGGTTGTCGATAATTCCATAGATGAAGCGCTAGCGGGTTATTGTAAGGAAGTTAAAGTTATCTTACATGCGAACGGCTCAGTCACAGTTGCTGATGATGGCCGTGGTATTCCTGTCGATATTCACGAAGAAGAAGGTAGGTCGGCTGCCGAAGTCATTATGACGGTGTTACATGCGGGTGGAAAGTTTGATGATAACGCTTACAAGGTCTCGGGCGGTCTCCACGGAGTAGGCATATCCGTCGTGAATGCGTTATCTGAAGTGTTGTACCTCGAAATTCGCAAAAACGGTCATCTATACAAACAAACCTACCGCATGGGTAATCCTGTCGCGCCATTAGCCCCCGTGGGGCCAGCACAAGGCACCGGAACATTAATCAATTTCACCCCCAGCGCAGAAACCTTTAACAACATCGAGTTTCATTACGATATTCTCGCTAAACGCTTACGGGAACTATCCTTCCTGAATTCCGGCGTTCGTATTATTTTGGAAGATGAAAATACCGAAAGACGCGATGTATTTGAATTCGAAGGCGGTATCAGTGCCTTTGTCAGCCATCTCAACAAAAACAAAACCCCGTTATTTCCTGATGTGTTCTACTTTATCGCAGAGAAAGAAGGTGTAACCGTTGAAGTCGCCATGCAGTGGAATGATTCCTACCAGGAAAATGTTTTTTGTTACACCAACAACATTCCACAACGTGATGGTGGCAGTCATTTAGCCGGGTTTAGAGGCGCATTAACGAGAACAGTCAATCAATACATTGAATCCAGTGGTTTGGCGAAAAAAGAAAAAGTACAAACTACGGGTGATGATGCGCGAGAAGGCCTAACGGCAGTGCTTTCAGTAAAAGTTCCAGACCCAAAGTTTTCATCACAAACGAAAGACAAGCTGGTTTCCTCAGAAATCAAACCGCTAGTTGAATCAACCATGAATGAAAAACTCCAGGAATTTTTACTGGAGAAACCACAGATAGCCAAACTCATCGTTGGTAAGATCATAGATGCAGCGCGAGCCAGAGAAGCGGCACGTAAAGCACGGGAAATGACACGCCGCAAAACCACGCTGGACATTGCTGGCTTACCAGGAAAATTGGCGGACTGCCAGGAAAAAGACCCTGCGCGGTGCGAACTGTTCTTAGTCGAAGGTGAATCAGCCGGCGGCACCGCCAAACAGGGCCGTGATCGCCGCT
>PMDM01000213.1 GCA_003155565.1 Methylococcaceae bacterium
GGTAGCGCACTTGCATGGGGTGCAAGGGGTCGGAGGTTCAAATCCTCTCGTCCCGACCAATTAAATCAATAAGTTACAATATTTTAAATATCAAAAAATACGAAATATTCAATAAATCTACTTTTTGGGCTACGGTTTTTAAATGCTTAACTTACACTTCAAAGCACAGAACACAAAAAAGCAGCATGGTTAAGTTAGCGGCCTTGGTTTTGCCGCATTGACTCTCTAAGATTATGGCTTCAAGCCAACGATTATTACAAATTGCATGCCTCTTGGCTTAGGTCCACGTTCTTTTTTCGCAACCAATCGGATAAATGCCTGTTCTTTTGTTTCATATCCAAGGAAAAAGAATATCAATGTCGGCATCCAGTTATGCCCTTTACAGTTCCTGTTTTGCTATTCTGCTTTTAAGGCTCATGTTGTAGCGTGGGTAATGTATTGTGCAACCATACCTAAGTAAGGCTTGCATCGGGAGGCAATAATTTTAGCGGTTTTGTTGGTGGTGGCGGGAAATAAGTGCCATCGTCCAAGCTTAGAATCAAGTTATACCAATCCCAAAAAGTTGNNTTCGCAAAAATAGCGACTCCCTTTAAAGATTATTTTCGAGTAGTTCGAATATTTTGTTGAACCAAATGTGCGTGACGGACGCACTGGGTTTAACCAGGAACGGCTGTTCGCCAGAGCGGGGAATGGTGCAAGTCTTGAGGAGTTGCACTTTAAAGGGATGCTGTCTATTTGAAATTATTCATAAGCCTTATTCCTGAACCGTAACAAAAGACAGCTTACCAATGCCAGAACGTTGGGCGCAAGCCAAGATTTTTGCCACGGAATCAAAAACCGCAGTCCAGTCGGCTTGCAGTTGCAAACTGATTTCGGGATCTTTTTCCTGCAACACCTTTAACTCGGTTTCCAGGTTTTCTATCGCAACAGGCCGCTCATCAAGCAGGGCTTGGCCTGTGTTGGTGACGCTCAAGGTGGCAATGTGCTGGTCTGGTGCGGGTTCGGTTTGTTCGGTTTTGGGCAATTTTACCCGGACTACTTGCGTCAATAACGGTGCGGTGACGATAAATACCACCAGCAACACCAGCATTACGTCCACCAGTGGCGTAACGTTGATCTCGCTCATTTCACCGTCATCGTTATTTTGGGTTTGCATTGCCATTTGTCGTCACTTTTTGTAGTTGAATGGGGTGTTGTTGAAGATGGTCTTGAATGGTTGCCTGTAGGAAATCATCCGCAAAGTGTTCCAGCTTGGCCGTTGTGCCACGGTTCAAGCGGATAAAAAAATTGTAGCCCAGCACGGCGGGTACTGCGACGGCAATACCTATGCCAGTAGCAACCAGTGCCTCGCCTATCGGCCCCGCCACGACTTCCAGGCTGGCAGAACCTTTGCTGCTGATGTCTTGCAGCGCATTCATGATGCCCCAGACAGTGCCGAACAACCCGACGAACGGGGCAGTGCTACCAAAGCTTGCCAGCCAACCCAAACCTGATTCCATCACCGCTTTTTCTTTTTGGATCTGTTGCTTTAAGGCCCTTTCGATCAGATCATGCCGTGTATTGGTCAATGCGTAAAACCTGTTGGTCAGGAATTTTTGCCAGGACTTTTTGGCCGGACTGATAAATTCGTGCGAGTTGTGATTTAACCTTGGCACTATCTAAAATTATACGGACGGGTTGTTCCGATGTGTTCCAAATATTTCTCGTAAAGAAGAAATTACGGTAGGTACTGACTCCCCATTCGCCCAGTTTGAGCAGGATAACGCTCCAGGTAAGCAGTGAAAAACAAGCCAGTAGCCAGAGCGTGGCATTGACAATGCCGGGTTCTGATGAAAAATCCAAATCCAAAATGGTCTCCTTGTAATGAGTAATGTGTTAATTTTAAGTGTTAGGATAATAATCAAGTTTTCTGCGCAATCCTTTAGTCACGCAGAACGAATTCAATCGGCACGGTAACCCAACTGGCTATAGGTGTGCTACCACGTTTGCCGGGCACAAATTTCCACTTCCTGACCGCTTCCATAGCCGATTCATCAAGGACATCTTGGCCACTGCTGCGTTGTAGGACAAGTTTTTCGCAAAGTCCGCCTGGAGTCACATAGACACGCAAATAGACCCGCCCTTCCCAATGTCGGCTTCGCGCTATGCCAGGGTAATGCGGTTTTGGGTTATTTAGATAATTGGCGAACGCCCGGGCAGGTGTAGTGGAGCTGACCTGGCTTGTTTGTGATGTGCTATTGGCCTTGGTGCCTGCGACAGGAGGGAGGTTGGACTGATCTTTAACCGGTGAAGCATTGGCTTGGCTTTCCGGCTCTGCGGCTTCATCGTCCGGTTTGATTATGGGTTTTTTTATCTCTGACTCGGTTTTTGGCTTGAGGGGTTTGGGTTTAGGTTTTTTGACTGTTTTAGTCTTAGGTTTGGGTGGAGTGGGTTTCGATACCAATGGTTTAATGTCTGCCATCGCCCCAGCGCTGGGCGCTTCCAGGGCAATGTCGATCATCGGCAAAGGTGTCGCTTCGCTAAGCGGTTCAGGCACTGGACGGCTCGCATACAGAAACATTAACAGGCAATGCATGACGCAAACCAACACCGTAACCAGCACGACGGCAAGAAAGCGCTTCCAGGTGATAGGTAACGCAAAACTAACGGGCAAGCGGAACGGTTCCAGTTGCGCGGCTTCCACAAAAAATAAGGTCACTTTTCCACTTTAGGATTGATTAACTCGGGCGTTAATAGAGCCATGT
The DNA here is from genome assembly GCA_003155565.1 of Methylococcaceae bacterium. GTDB lineage: Bacteria > Pseudomonadota > Gammaproteobacteria > Methylococcales > Methylomonadaceae > Methyloglobulus. The sequence continues at coordinate 2,745 of PMDM01000213.1, forward strand.
GCATATATAATTCAGCCATATGTTGTTGTAATTTTTCCAGGCAACGTTTGGTTTCATCCTGTTGGCTTTCCAGATGTTCGAATTGGACTTGAAAATAACGCGCAGATGGAAACTCTGGTTTTGCAGGGGCTTCGTTGACCGAGGAATATGATTTTTGATGATGCAGTTGGGCAGGTTTAAGGTTCATGGTCTGTGTCTCCTTATCTTTTTGCTACACTCAAACCCATAAGGCGATTGAAGAAACGAAATCCCTCACCCTTAGATTAAAAAAATTTTGCTCACACATGACAGCGCTTATGCTCTAGTGCGTTCTAGGATCGTTATCCGTGTCATTAGAAGGTAAATAATATCGAAAACACAGACAAGACCTCTGCACAACCGGCTTACTGCAACCCAATTTTCCAACAGGACGAAAACTAGCTGAAAGATTAGTTGAAACGATCAGATTTAATCAGTTTCAAGCCGTCTATTAAGATAATTAGCGCCGTTAATAGCAGAGAGTGTTGAGCTAGCCTCTGGTTTTAGTCATTGCCCATCACTGGGCGCAGTAAGGCTGCATAGGTTGCTCCAACGTGATCTTATTGGCCGCCTTCAGTAAGTTCATACACATCCCCTTGGGCAACACCTAGGCATTGACTTTGTGGGTGCCAAAACAACGCGCCCTAGCCATCCCGAACAGCCGCTTCATTGTCCCGGAACAGTGCTCGACGATATGGCGTTTTTTGCTGACCAGTTTGTTCGCCCGTTTCTTTCTGCCGATCCGTTAATGGTCGGTTACGCGCCGCCTTGTGCATGATGCCGGATTTAAGGTGGCGTTGAACTGAAAAATCCCGTTTTTATCGCCCAAAAGTCCAACTGAATTTTACCCCATACTAAAACGCTGTTTTGGTAGGGGGGTGGTGCAGAGGTCTTATGAATGTATTTTGCTCTCCTGCTGGATGCCTACAGGGATGTGGTGAATGTGGAGAATTCTGGAGCATTTTCCCACATTGTTTAACGATCTTAGGTAATTTCGCACTGGCAGGGTTGTTTAAGTTTCCCGTCCACCCCGCATGGCTGCAGTCAACTCCGTTACGGCAATCTCACTTTGCTATCCTTGCCTCCAACCTGAAACCATAGCGCTTTGATCGCTTCCAATAGCAGTAAGCTGAAAAAACCGGCGACCGCGCATACGGCAAGATCATTCTTGTGCAATCGGTCAAAATGGAAAAGCAATTGCGCTGGATGCCAATAGACAGCCGTTGCAAGAAGTGCAATTACACTGCCGAACAGGATCCAGAGCGAGCGGTTAGGTCGCCAAAACGCACGACCAAGGGAGGCTTTAAACGAGCGGTTCACCAAAATAAGCCCCATGTTCATCAGGACTAGAGACGTGAAGACGAGTGCCCGTAGATCAGGGGCTGGCATTCCCAACCGCGCTGCTCCTATGAAAACGACTGCCAATATCGCGAAAACTAAAACCCCCTGAAGGGCTGCCCATATAATGCGCTTTGGCAAAATCAACGGACTTGCAGGATCGCGTGGAGGGCGTTGCATCACGTCTTCTTCCTCCTGTTCGGCTTCAAACACCACAGAACATGCGGGATCAATAACCATTTCGAGAAATGCAATGTGGATCGGTGTGAGTATCAGCGGCAGTCCTAGCAGCAGGGGCAAGAGGGTAAGTCCGGCTATGGGGATATGGACAGCGATAATGTACTCAATCGCCTTACGCAGATTGTCGTAGATACGCCGCCCCAGGCGGATTGTTTTTACGATTGAGCTAAAATCATCGTCGAGCAGGACGATTGCGGAGGCTTCACGTGCGACATCAGTGCCGCGGCCACCCATAGCTATGCCAATGTGGGCCGCCTTGATTGCCGGTGCATCGTTTACGCCGTCGCCGGTCATGGCGACGATCTCGCCGTTTGCCTTCAGGCTCTGGACAATGCGAAGTTTTTGGTTAGGCTGGATACGTGCAAATATCGATGTCGATTTCACTCGTAGTGCCAGATCTTCATCAGACAGCGCTTCGATCTCGTCGCCTGTAAGCACATCCGTCGCATCCAATCCAGCCTTGAGACCTATGGCATGGGCAGTTGCCGGATAGTCTCCGGTTATCATCACAACCCTTATTCCTGCCGAACGGCATTCGGCGACGGCGGCAGGCACATTGGCACGGATGGGGTCGGCAAACCCGATAAGCCCAGCAAACTCAAAGTTCAGGCCACGGGGCGTTTCAGGCAGATTTTGTTCCTGCGTAGCATTCGGAACGGATGCCTTAGCAACCCCTAACACGCGAACTCCATTGAGTCCCAAATCATCTACCTGTTTTCGAACATTACCCAACCGCTCTGCGGACATTTGGCAAAGTTCGGCTATGGCTTCGAGAGCGCCCTTAGTATAAGCCGTGCCATTTTCATCGCCTTCGCTGGACATGATGTTTGCTACCGCAAACAAATCCGGCCTGAGACCATAAGCGCGAATTAGCGTGTGCTTTGCGAAGTTAGCGGCGCTAGAGCCGATCTGCACCTCCGCTAAGGCGTGTATGGCTAAGTCCATTGAGTCCGTGGGTTCGCGAGGGCAGGCGAGCAGGGCAATTTCTAAAGTTTCCTTTAACTTATCTGATATAGCATTCTTTTCGCCTTGATTCCAACGAGCATCCTCGCCAACTATGGAAACGACTGTCATGCGGTTTTCGGTGAGTGTGCCGGTTTTGTCGGTGCACAATATGTCCATGCCCCCGAAATTCTGGATGGCGTTGAGGCGCTTAACGATCACCTTCCGGCGGCTCATCGCAAGCGCACCTTTCGCGAGGCAGACGGATACAATCATCGGTAGCATCTCGGGCGTGAGACCCACCGCCACGGCCATGGCGAAGAAGAAGGCGGCTTTCCAGTCGTGTTTCGTGAAGCCATTGAGGAGGAACACCAAGGGCACCATTACTGCCATGAGGCGGATCATGAGCCACGTGAAGCCGTTGAGCCCCTGGTCGAAGCTGGTCA
>PMDM01000402.1 GCA_003155565.1 Methylococcaceae bacterium
CCTTCCTGAATCAAATCCAGAAACTGCAAACCACGATTAGTATATTTTTTTGCTATGGATATGACCAGACGCAAATTGGCTTCGATCATTTCCTTTTTGGCACGCCTTGCTTTTGCCTCACCAATCGAAATACGGCGGTTAATGTCTTTTAAGCCGCCAATGGTCAGTCCATAGTGGACTTCAATCTCAGTTAATACTTTCCGAGCCTTACGTAGCTCTTTCTCATACTCTTTCAAAACCGCCGAATACGGATTATTTTTGTCCAAATATTGATCTAGCCAATCCGGGCGAGTTTCATTGTCTGTATAAGCAGCGATAAAATCCAGGCGGGGCATTTTTGCTTTTTTTACAAATATATCATGGATCACCCTTTCCTGTTCGCGAACGGAAGCGACTCCATCAGGAATAATGGCTGAAAGCTTTTTCAGGTATTGTGGCGCCCATTTTAGCTCTATGAATAAACCCGCAAGTGCTTCAAACGCTTTTTCCGTCTGTTCACTTACATAACCATATTGACTAATTGCAGATGTCGCTTCTTTCAGTTGTTCCCTGAGTTGGTCAATTTTTTCTTTGACTTCATCGAAATTGAGTCCTTTTACATCTTCTTCCGGGCTAGCTACTTCAGCCACTTCAACCGCCTCTATAGCCGCCGGACTAGCCAATAAATCATCAGGCTCACTTAAGTCAGTAAATCCCGAAATCATGTCTGATAATCTAATGCCACTCTCTTCTTCAGAAATGGAATCAAATGATTGCAATACATCTTCAACAACTACGCAAGAACGGGAAATGGCTTTAACAAGCTGTTGATTGCCTTCTTCAATGCGTTTGGCAATCTTTAGCTCATCAGCACGGGTCAATAGCTCGACTGAACCCATTTCGCGCATATACATACGTACTGGATCGGTCGTGCGGCCAAACTCACTATCGACAGAAGCTAAAGCAGCGACCTCTTCTGCATCCTCATCATCGGTTGTAACGGCTGCAGAATCTGTAATCAGTGAGTCATCATCAGGCGCAGCTTCGTACACCTGGATTCCCATATCATTGATAATGCCAATGAAATCTTCGATTTGCTCTGGATCAGCAATATCACTGGGCAAGTGATCATTCACTTCGGCATAAGTCAGGTATCCCTGTGCTTTGCCTTTGGCTATCAATTGTCTAAGTTGGGACTGTTGCTGCTCTTGATTCATATTTTATCCACGCGTTATTTTTTATAACCTGACCGAAATCAACCCAAAATTATACTATAAAGCTTGTTAGATTGCACCGCTATGTTTAATAACCAAGAGCTTACGCAATAACTCCTTTTCTACCCGGTCTAAGCTTTTGCTCTTCCCTTTTGCCAGCAATCTATCAAGACAGGCTTCCCTGGCTTGGGTAAGCAACCTATCCAAAGCATCGTTAAATTCATTTTCAACGCCTTCCGCCGCGACACTTTGCCCTGAAGTCAACAGACTCAATGATGCCAGATCTTTAATCACTTTTTCATTCGGATGATTTCGATAATGCTCTAACAATACGGCGGTATTGGCCGGTTTTGTTTCTAAAACCACCGCCAGAATATCTCTGAACAATTGAATGCCGGAAAATTCCAGCCCATCCCAAATAATTTCCTTCTGCTCGACCTTGTTGATGAGTTCTGGATGCTGCACTAACAAGGCGATGATTAACCGTGGCAGCGACGGCAATCTACTCTCATGCCGTCTATTGCTTGTTGATGTGGCATTAAGTCTAGCCGAATTCCCCGAAACATCCAGCACATTTGTTCGGGTTAATTCGTTCAGCCTGGCAAACATCATATCCCGGAACACCCCCTGGGACAGCTTTTCAAAATAAGGTTTTGCCTTATTTATCAACTGTGAACGGCCTTCCATCTCGTTCAGATTAAGCTCACCACTTAAAGTGTCAAAAAAATAATCAGATAAAGGCTGAGATTGCTGTACACGCTCGGTAAAACCCTCAGCGGCTTCCTCACGCACCAGCGAATCGGGGTCATGAAGTTGCGGCAGCAGCATGATACGGACTTGCCGACCATCTTTAAGTGTGCTGAAAGCGGGTTCCATTGCCCGCCAAGCGGCTTCGCGTCCGGCCTTATCGCCGTCAAAGCAAAACACCAACTCCGATGAAAATCGGAATAATAAATCGAGATGCGCTTGCGATGTCGCAGTCCCTAAGGTGGCTACCGAATAATGAATGCCACTTCCCGCCAAGGTAATAACATCCATATAACCTTCGACAATTAGAATCCTTTTTGGTTTTGAATTGTTACGCAGCAATTCGAAAAGGCCATAGACTTCTTTGCCTTTTTGAAAGACGAGTGTTTCCGGTGAGTTCAGGTATTTAGGTAAGGAATCATCCAATACCCGCCCTCCAAATCCCACAATCCGGCCACGCTTATCCCTGATAGGGTACATGACACGCCCACGAAACCGGTCATAAACCTTGCCGTCTTTATTGACCGACATACCTGCTTGAACTAATTGGTTTTGATCAAAGCGATTCGCTAAGGCTTGCCATTCGTCGGGTGCGTAACCGAGCATAAACGCCTTGGCAAGTTCATCACTAACGCCCCTAGCTTTTAGGTAGTTGACGGCTTTTTTTCCGGCTTCGTCGGTTCTGAGGGATTTCACATAAAAAGCCGCAACTTGTTCCAAAAGTTGGTAATGGTCGTTGATATTCTCTTTTTTTGGTATCGTGCTTGGGTGGTCGCTTGCTTCTCTGGGTACGTCAACACCCGCAAAAGTAGCAAGATCTTCGACGGCTTCGACAAAATCCAGATGGCTGAAATCCATCAGAAAGCCAATGGCATTGCCACTCACGCCGCAACCAAAACAATGAAAAAGCTGCTTGTTCCGGCTTACTGAAAAACTAGGCGTTTTTTCGGTGTGGAAAGGACACCGAGCCACAAAATTTGTGCCGGTTTTTTTGAGGGGAACGTGCGAATCAATTAAATCGACAATATCAACCCGTGCCAGGAGATCATCAATAAAATAGCGGGGGATTCTACCGGACATCGTTAGAGCCGGAATTGCTACTGAGACAACGCAGCCTTGATTTTGGCGCTGACGACTGACATATCGGCGCGTCCTTGCATTTTTCCTTTGAGCAATGCCATCACTTTGCCCATGTCTTTCACTGATTCAGCACCGGATTCGGCAACGGCGGCACTCACTATGCCGTCAACTTCAGCTTCGCTAAGTGCTTGTGGCATAAAATCCTGAATCACCAGTATTTCCGCCTCTTCAATGGCGACCAAATCATTCCTGCCAGCATCGGCAAATTGCCGGATGGATTCACGGCGCTGCTTTAACATCTTGTCAAGCACCAGGATAGTGCGCCCGTCATCCAGCGTTATGCGCTCGTCAACCTCAATCTGCTTGATCGCAGCAAGGATTAACCGGATGACTCCCAGCCTGGATTTATTGCCTCCTTTCATGGAGGCTTTCATATCGTCCTTGATACGGTCTGTTAACAAGCCTGACATATCAGCGAGTTAAAGTACGGGACGACCACGACGTAAGTTTTTGAGTGCATAACGCTCACGCGCCAGCTTCTTCAAATGGCGTTTAACCGCAGCCGCGCCTTTACGTTTACGCTCTGAAGTAGGTTTTTCATAGAATTCACGGCGACGAACTTCCGCCAACACACCAGCCTTCTCACATGCGCGTTTGAATCTGCGAATGGCGATATCGAAGGGTTCGTTTTCTTTAATTTTGACTGACGGCATAGCTTTCCATTATGTTAATATTTGAACTAAACGATTTTCAAGCGCAGCATTTGTGCCTACGCAATAAAAAGAACCATTGATTATAACCCTATCTTTTATTTTTTCAAAAACTCAATGTATGTTTTAGGGATAGAAACCTCTTGCGATGACACAGGCGTTGCCATTTATCATTCCGAACACGGCCTGATTAGCCATTTTCTCTACAGTCAAGTTGCGATGCACAACGAATACGGCGGCGTAGTACCGGAATTGGCATCACGCGACCATATTCGAAAATTAGTTCCGCTAATCAAACAAACGCTACAAGAAAGCCACCTACAAAAAAGCGATATTACCGGTGTTGCATATACCGCAGGCCCAGGCCTGATGGGCGCATTGCTGGTCGGCGCAGCCACCGCAAGAAGCCTAGCCTGGGCTTGGCAAATTCCGGCTATCGCGGTACACCACATGGAAGGCCATCTATTAGCGCCCATGCTGGAAGCTTATCCGCCGCCATTTCCCTTTGTCGCGCTACTCATTTCCGGCGGACATACCTTATTGGTGCAAGTCGAAGGCATTGGTCGCTATCAATTATTAGGTGAATCATTGGATGATGCCGCTGGCGAAGCTTTTGATAAAACTGCAAAAATGTTAGGTTTAGGCTATCCAGGCGGGCCGAAATTAGCTGAACTTGCCGAGCAGGGCAAACCAACCTTCAAATTTCCCCGCCCGATGACAGACAGGCCAGGGCTGGATTTCAGCTTTAGCGGCTTAAAAACCTTCACACTCAATACTTTTAATCAATCTCATAAAACCGACCAAGACAAAGCCGACATCGCCGCCGCCTTTCAACAAGCAGTTGCCGAAACCCTCAGCATCAAATGCAAACGTGCCATCAAACAAACTGGAATTAAACGGCTGGTGGTTGCCGGAGGGGTTAGTGCCAACAAACAAATTCGCGCTTTATTACGCGCTTTGGCCGAACAGGAAAACAGTGAAATCTATTTCCCAAGACCCGAGTTTTGCACCGATAACGGCGCGATGATTGCCTACGCGGGTTGTCAGCGTTTGCTGAGAGGCGAACAACAAAGTCTGGAAATATTAGCTAGGCCACGCTGGCCGATTAATGAATTGCTTTAAGGAAACTCTGAATAAGTTGATTCCGTTCTCATGGTTCGACAAGCTCACCACGAACGGAATCAACACGTTACCGTTCGTCCTGAGCTTGTCGAAGGACTTATTCGGAGTTTCCTTAAGCAACAAAGAGCTGTAAGCTTAGCTTACTCTTCCCCAGCCAACAACCGCTGAATATTCCCTTTATGCCTAACCAACAAAAACACCATCATCACTGCAGCCGCACTGACGATAATCTTATCACCCAAAATAAACCAAGCGTAAATTGGTGATAAAACCGAAGCAGTCAAAGCAGAAAGCGATGAAATCTTGCGAAGTTTGTACACCAGAAGCCAAGTGCCGATAACGGCAAAGCCCAAAACCCAAGAAAATCCCAGCAAAACACCCAGCGAAGTGGCAACGCCTTTGCCCCCTTTAAAACCAAAAAATACCGGATAAAGATGCCCGAGGAAGGCGGCAATCCCGATTAATGCCTGCAATAAAGACGACATACCCAAAGAATTGGTCAGAAAAACGGGCAAAAAGCCTTTCAATAAATCGCCTAATAATGTGATGCCAGCGGCTTTCTTGCCGCCAATCCGCATCACATTAGTCGCACCCGGATTGCCTGAGCCTTGCTCACGGGGATCTGCCAAGCCCATCATGCGGCAGGTAATAATCGCACATGACACCGACCCTAATAGATAAGCCGCAGGTATCAACAACCATTCAAACATTAACGCACCTTCATCATCCAAAACTTGTAAGACCGCAGTATATCCAGGATACTTAACGACCATTATTTAAAGCGGCACATCATAACCGGAAATTGCTATGGACATTATATTTTTAGGCGGCCTCCAAATCGAAGCCATTATTGGTATTTACGACTGGGAAAGACAGACCAAACAAACCATCATATTGGATATAGAGATGGCTTATGACATCCAAAAAGCCGCAGAAACTGATGATATACAACACACTCTGGATTACAAGGCGGTATCTAAATGCATTATCGCCTTCGTAGAAGCCAGCAGTTTTTTTCTGGTAGAAAAACTGACTGTAGAAATAGCCAATTTAATCCGTAATGAATTCAATGTGCCTTGGGTAAAAATCACCCTGAACAAAAAAGGCGCGATCCGTGGTGCCAGCGATGTCGGAATCGTCATCGAACGAGGCGAAAAATAACATGCCAACCGGATACATCAGCATAGGCAGCAACATCGACAAAGATAAGCACATCCCTGCCAGTATTAAAGCCCTTACCGAACGTTTCGGGCAGTTAACCCTGTCAAGTATTTACGAATCCGAATCCATCGGCTTTTCCGGCGACGCGTTTTACAACCTGATCGCAGGTTTCGACTCTGATCTGGATGTTAAAGAAATCGTCGATCAATTACGGCAAATTGAGCTGGACAATGGCCGCAACCGCGAATGCAAAAAGTTTTCCGCCCGAACACTTGATCTCGATTTGGTTCTCTATGGCGACCTTGTCATCAACGATGGCCGCATCCAAATACCGCGTGATGAAATCGAACGTTATGCGTTTGTGCTGGAGCCGTTGGCAGAAATTGCCGGACATTTGCGGCATCCTGTCTCTCACATCCGTTATGCGGAGTTATGGGAAAATTTTGATAAAACCAATTTGAAACAACATGTTGTAGCGCCTGATTGGTAGCAGCGAGTAGCCCGTATGAAGTGCAACGTAATACGGGAAAGCGGAGCCACGAATTCCTGGATTCCGTAAACTCCATCCAGGCTTGTATCTCTTGTATCTCTCCAAAACATGGTAT
>PMDM01000286.1 GCA_003155565.1 Methylococcaceae bacterium
AGTGGAGTTGTCGCATAACGGCGTTGATGACGAACAACTCCACTGTCGTTTTAGGACAAGCAATAGCTTTCCATCGTTTCGATCAATGTCAAATCACCCTTTAGGCAGTGCAGGGATGACGTTCAACGTCCATTCAAGCGTACACATCAACTTTTATGATAAAAAACTGATGCTAGAACCGAAAACATTGGTGTACTGTTTGGCAACGTCGATTGTTGATGTGACGCTTAATTTTATTAGTTAGGCATCGAAAAACCAAGTGACTTTAGAAGATTCTGTAAACGAAGTCTTAAGAAAAATTGGAAGAAATACGATGCTCTTCCAACAACTTGAATACTTGCTTAAATTTATAGTTGCCAATGGATCATTTTCTGGTTATGCGAGTGAACTGAATTTAATTAAAGAGCAACGAGCAGCCAGTATTCAAAAACAAACAATGGGGCAGTTGGTAGGAAAGTATCTTGAAACTACTAATCCTGAATATCAAGAATCTTCAGAAGAATTCGAGGAGGCTAAAGAAGCATTTATTTCCTTTAAATTCTCTACTGAATGTGACGCCGTTTATTTTAAAACAAAAAAAGACGCTCTAGCTCAAATGGTTTCTGACAGAAATGAGTTAGTTCATCATATGCTTCCTAAATTTGATACCAATTCACTTGAAAGCTGTAATCAAATTGGAAAGCAACTTGATGAACAAAGGGGAAAAATTATTGGTGAAATTAATGAGCTGAGGCAAAAAGTTAACTCACTGCAAGAGGGAAATAAAACGCTTGCAGAGTTTCTTAATTCAGATGAAGGAAAAAAGCAATTTGAATTATCTTGGTTAAGACAAAGCCCCCTCGTCTTAATGCTGCGAGATATTGCAGTTCAGACAGCAAGAGCCGATGGTTGGGCTTCAATTACTAAAGCTAGTCAGCTTATTAGGCAACAAGCACCAGAAGAAGTTGCGTTACTAAAAGAAAGGTACGGTCATAAATCTCTAAAAGCATTAATTCTTGCAGCAGAGGTTTTTGACGTGCATGAAGAGCCAACTAAGAAAGGTATTCGGGTTCTATATAGATTAAAATCTGGTTGTGAATTATCAAATGCCTAACATTACGCTCAACCGGGACGCGCCTTTTCGGGGTGGTTTTGAAGGTTTGTTGTTTTTCCGGCTTCGGGGCTTCGCCAATCGTCCTCGACAGGCGCGCCCCTTAGCTTTACGTTAGGGCTAAAAAGGAAACTCCATGACTGAAAACAACGATGATCAAGAAGAGCCGTTTCCGGAAAATACGCGCAAGATTGGTTTTTGTGTCTCACTGATATTTTCGTTAGCTTTTATCGCTTATTATCTTGCTTTTATTTTTCACTGCGTTACTACATCACCAAAAGACCTTGAGTTATCAAACCTCTTGCTCTTTTCCGCTGCCAGTTTTTTATTTTTTGCTATTCCATGGCATAAGTTAGGATTAAGCCTCAAGAAATTTGGTTTGCTTGAGTTTGAAAGAAAACTCGAAGGTCAATCTGTAGAGCATATAACGGATATTTCTGCGTTAGAAAATAAAATTGCCAAACTTGAAGCGGCTATAGCGGCGAGTGGGCGTCAAATACAGGTAAGCGCAATTCAGCCTACGTCCGAAGAACAAGAAATTCGCGATCTTATCGTTAAGTTTTTAACTGACTTTGAGCAATGGTCTTTTTCTCCCTCTTGAATGGAATCCTGGGGAGCACAGCAGTCGGGTTATTCAAAGCTAGCAGGTAACTCTTCCCTGCTAAGAAGGCTGCTTCGTAGTCTTGTTTCCGAGGATGTTTTGGAAACCAGAATAAGCAAAAAAGGAAATACTTTATATCGTATAAAAAATTAGTACGTAGATACCATCTCTCCAAATCAACCGCAAGCGGAGAATCATCCGACTTGCGGTTGATTTGGAGAGATGGTATCTACGNNATTATTGTGCAGCCGGTTTTTCCTGTTGACCCTCTGCCGGCGTTTGAGTTTCTGCAGGTTGTCCCTGTTTGGCTTCAGCCGCTTTTTTAGTTTCGGCGTCCTTTTTCTTTTTCTCAAGCTTTATTTCTTTAGCGGCTCTTTGTGCCGCAACATCTCTCGCAGCTGTCCCCCCACTACCACCGAGCTCTGCCTGGGTTAGTGCTGGAGACAATAGTGCTGACAGCACACAAAAATATAATGGCAATGTAATTTTTTTTGATTTGAAATGTAACATAATCACCTCGTGTATTGAAAAGTGTTTCGAAATTAATGCGAGTCGATAAGATACTCGAAACATGCAACTTAACGTACTAAGCTTTCCTTTGGCAACTAACACCACACATTAATTTAGGCAAGACGCAAACAATGCGGTGCTAGGCGCTACAAAAGCCAATCATAGTCTAGCGATTTATTAATGCCTTGGATATGCGACAAATTGTCGCACCTTGGGCAGTTGTACTTAACGCATGAATCAATGTTTTTACCACTCAAATACTTAGAGCTTGATAATTTGGCGAAAGTTCAGTCGGTTAAGCTCGTCGATGCCATCTTTCCACGTCAATGTTGCTGCTCAGGGGTTGAAATCCCTAAAATCAATCTCTGGAAAAATGTTATCCATAGTTTCCAGTGCAATCAAGTAACGTTCGTTGATGCGGTTTTTCCGAATACTATCATGTAAATAGTTAAATCTGGCAAGATGGTCGGTGATGCGTTTTCTGGCATATTCGCTGGTTGTCCCTGATTTCATTATAAACGGCCAATCCGATGCTTGTGCTAGCAATATCGACCGTGCCGCCTGGTTTAAAGCACGTTCCTGTAATGGGTTGACAGTCAAACCCTGGAGGTCAGAGGCCAGCTTTTCCATGTCTTCTTCGGCTTTGTGGAGATAAGGGTAGATCCAGTCATTTTCCTCATTAATCCAATAGCTGGAATAACCTTGGTCGCCCCAGGTTGAGGCGGACGGCGTGGCAAGCTGGTGGGATGATTGTAAACTTAAATAATCACTGCAACTGATAGCCTGGATGCCATTGGTATTCCCGCTTAATCTTAATACGTGCTCCAGCCAATGCGGCCCTTCAAACCACCAGTGACCAAAAAGTTCAGCATCGTAAGGCGCGACTATTATCGGTGGTCTATCCATATTAGCGCTCAAGCCGTCAATTTGCTGTTGACGTTTATTGATGAAATCCTGGGCATGTTGTTTCGATTTCGCAAGGGCTTTTTTCGGCTGGTAAATTTCTTTTGGCAGGTTCTCGCCCGTTACGCGGTGGTATTTGATTCCGGTATTGATACGGGTTAAGCCGTCAAGAATATAGGGAGCGATATAATCAAATTCAAGATCGAAACCAATATCGCTGTAGTATTCGCGGTAATCGAAGTCGCCTGGATAGCCCTCCTGTGAGCTCCAAACCTGTTTGGATGAATCAGGGTCCCGTCCGAATGCAGCTACGCCGTTGCCGCAATCCAGCGGTGCATAGACACCATAACGCGGAGACTCACTTGCATTCATGATACCGTGGGTATCGACAAAAAAATAGTTAATCCCGGCTTCGCCAAGAGCTATCTCCAAGCCAGGATAATAAGCACATTCAGGTAGCCAAAAACCGGAGGGGGCATACCCAAAATTCAATTTAAAAGTTTCAACACCTATGTTGATCTGGTTACGGACTGCGGTTTCGCTAACACTGAGCAACGGTAAAAAACCATGGGTCGCAGCCGAAGTTATCAATTCAAGATTGCCAGCGCTGTGATGTTTTTTGAACGCTGACAATAAATCGCAATGATATTGGTTTTGATAGGTTTCGAGTGTATTCTGGAAAAAACGGCGGTACAAACGCGCAAGTTTTTGGTATTCCGGCTGCTTACGGGTTCTAATGATTTCCTTTTCAGCAAGCTCCACGAGCTTATTTAGATGGTTAAGGTAACGTCTGGTTAATAACTCATCCCGAAGCATGGTAATGAGTGGCGGCGACAGCGAAAGTGTCAGACGATAATCCACCTTATCTTCAAGCAGCCGATCCAGTACGCCAATTAATGGCAGATAGCATTCGGTAATGGCTTCAAACAACCAGTTCTCTTCAAAAAAGCTGTCATGTTCGGGGTGTCGCACATAGGGAAGGTGTGCATGAAGAATAATGCTGAGAAATCCCTTTTCCATCGTTACTATTTATTGTTTGCCTTGGCCAGAAGCATTTTTATTCGTGGAATGTGATTTTTCCTCGCCGGATAAGAGAACTTGCGGCATAGTGGCTGGTAATACTGCGCCTTCGCCACATTGATACGAAGTCCTGCTGCCACGGGGAACTTGAACAACCTTGGAAGTTGCGAATGCGGTTAAACGGTCATCTGAATAACGTTTGCCGATAGCCGCTGAATAAGTGCTTGCATTATAAGTGCTTGCATTAGATTCCATTGGCACAAATACTTTTTGTCGCGTTTGTGAATTGTCGACAACAACATCGAACCATGCTTTTGTTGCAGTAGTCCTGGTATTTTCGTCCGTTTGCGGGTAAATCCGTAAAACGATTTCATGGGAATCGTCTTTTGACGCTGGGGTTATCCTGTCTTGACCAGGATTCCAATAGGCATAGAGATGATCCGGATCAACGGGCAACAGGACGAGCCGGGGTAAGCCAATAGAAATTTTTAGCGTATAGTTTCGGCTGATTTCTTCACTTATCTCAAGCATTTCTTTCGGCGAGAGCGTAATTCCAGCAGCAAGCGGCGGCGGATTGACTGAAGCAACCGGGGAATAATCCCGGCTGATTTCCTGGCTTATTTCTAATATTTCCCAGGGCGAAAGCTGGGCTTGGGAAATAGGTCTTGAAGGCGAAAACATCATTGTCAGCTTTAAACCGTTACCATAGCTAGTCAGAAAAATAACTTTAAAGATTAGAAATTTATTTAACAATATTTCAATGGTTTGCATATCTGGACTACTAAAGTAATTAGCTGGCTCTTTAATATTGACCTCTAAGTTTCTCCCACCTCCATGCAAATGGATTCAATGCTTGTTTCTCTCTGCTATTTCTGTAACTGATCTTGAAAAAAGGCACAGCCAGTAAGAATACGCAGAAAATATCATTCAATTACCCAATTTTCGATTTTAACTCTAACCTTTGTCCATTGTTATTGCAAGAAAAATCAATCCCAACTTTTAGTTAGCCAGCAGTGCTTTTCAATAAAACAGATGCCATTTGCGGTGAACTTGTCGAACAGCTAACACCTTGTCTTTATTGGTTTTCGACAAAATCAGGCATGACCATTTTCAAAAACCACTACCGTTTTGTTATTGACTAAATAGAGAGGGCTATTAACCGGCTTTTGGT
>PMDM01000121.1 GCA_003155565.1 Methylococcaceae bacterium
AACTTAATCCTGGACAATTTGGAGAAATATCATTGCACAAGTAATAAACACCATCGTCGGCGCCCTGTTTGCTGGAGCCGCCCTTAACAAATCGGCAAATGCACTGCAAACCGCCCTAGCGCGCTTATCATCAGGCTTACGTATCAATAGCGCCAAGGACGATGCGACCGGCCTTGTCACAGCCACAGGCTACGATAGCCAGATTCGTGGCTCGAACATGGCTGTCCGCAACTCCAATGATGCCATTTCAAAGGCGCAAACCAATGACGGCTATGCGGCTCAAATCACCGAGAACTTGCAACGCCTTCGTGAAATTGCCGTGCAATTGGGCGGCACAGCCACCGGTACAGAAACTACCGCACTTACGGCCGAAAACGCACGTCTGGCCGGCAAGACAGCAGCCATTGGGGCTGTGGTAACAGACGGAAATGGTGGTACAGTCACTGCTCTCAGCACTGCGATTACCGCCCCTACCGGTGCTACGGTTACCCTTATTGATGCCGATATCACCGCTGTAGCCGCCAACCGTGCCCAATACGGTGCCGACATGGGGACATTTGGATCTGTAGTCAGTGGCTTGCAGACTGCGTCGGTGAACTTATCCGCTTCGTTTAGCCGCATCATGGATACCGACTATGNNACAACATCCTGCAACAAGCGGGAACGGCAGTGCTGTCGCAAGCAAATCAAACACCACAATCAGTGCTCGGTTTGTTGCGTTAAGTTCGATACCCTAATCAATACCCAACCGGTTGCCCGGTTGGGTATTAGTGCTAAGGAGACGTAAGGTGATCATCCCAATTACAAGCAACATCAATCAGGCTGAACAGGCTGTTAGGCGCGTCAGTGATGATGCGCCTAAGGTCGTTGTTGACATCTCAAATACCAAGCCCTCGCTTGGTGGCGCAACCGAGACCCAGCAACCTTCACCTGAACAGTTAAAAAAGGCGACGGACAACATCAATCGGGCAATGCAACAGTCGAACCAAAATCTTGAATTTGAATTCAGCATGGACACCGACACTAAAAAGACGGTGGTCAGGGTGGTGGACAAAGCAACCGGCGAGTTAGTCCGTCAAATTCCATCGGAAGAGACGGTGGCGATTGCACGCTCGATAGACCAATTCCAGCGCAGTCTTTTGTTAAATCAAAAGGCTTAGTTCAGGAGATAAATTATGGCAACCACCTCATCCGTTGGAGCTAGCGGGGGGCTTGATGTCCAAGGCCTCGTTTCGCAGTTGATGACACTCGAGCGCCAGCCCATCGATAAGCTCAACACCCAGGTAAGCAGCTATCAGAACAAGATTTCATCTTTCGGCACGCTCAAGGGATTAGTTTCGGGTTTTCAAACCGCGTTGCAGGGTTTGAATGACAATTTTGAGGGATTTACCGCCGCAGCGTCTGATGCCAGCATTTTTTCCGCTTCTGCTACCAGTGCAGCAGCGGCAGGCACTTATGCTTTGGAGGTGACCAATCTGGCCCATGCACAGAGCTTGGTTGCCGTCGGGCAAACCAGCAGCACAACTGCCATCGGCGATGGCACCGCAACCACCATTACTTTCGATTTCGGCACCGTCAGCGGCGGCATCTTGGCTTCTGGTGTTTACAGCGGCGCTGCCTTTGCTTCTAACGGCAGTGGCACAAAAAGCATTGCGATAGATGGCACGAACAATACGCTGCAAGGCATACGCGATGCGGTCAATGCTGCCAAGATAGGCGTGACGGCTACCATCGTCAATGATGGCAGCGGCACACCCTACCGTCTTGCCCTAACTTCGGACAAAAGCGGCGTCAACAACAGCCTCAAAATTACCACCAGTGGAGGTGACGGAGCCATAGGTGCATTATTGGCGCATGACCCTGCCGGGGCGCAGCATCTAAACCAAACAGCCGCCGCCCAGAACGCTAATTTCACGGTGAACGGCATTGCGATTACCAGCCCTTCGAACACGGTCTCCGATGCCGTCCAAGGGGTTACCTTAACGCTGAACAAGCTGACGACCGCACCAGCCACCTTGACGGTAGCGCGTGACACAGCCGCCGTCAAAACGTCGGTATCTGGTTTTGTCGATGCTTATAATGCGTTGGTCAGCCAGCTTAAGTCCCGCTCCGCCTTCGGCAGCAGCACCGACACCAACAAGCCTGCTTTGGCGGGTGACGGAACGGTACGCCTCATGCTGGATCAACTGCATGGCATTTTTAATACAGGCGCAAGCGGCACCCTGACATCGCTCTCTCAAGTCGGCATTACTACCAAAGCAGATGGCACACTGAAACTGGATACCAGCAAACTTGACAGTGCCATGGCGACCAATTTCAGCGATGTGACGAATTTGTTTGCTTCGGCAACAGGTTACGCCACCCGGCTGAAAGATTGGTCCGACACCGTGCTTGCTCCCGGCGGTTTGATCGACACCCGCACCCAAAATCTTAACACATCCATTAAAGGCTATAACGACCAAATCAGTAGGCTGGAAATCCGGATGACGACGCTTAAAAAACAATACACCACTACCTATAGCAACCTTAACGTCATGCTGAGCAACATGAGTAGCACCAGCACTTACCTGACTCAGCAGCTCTCAAAACTATAACTTAGGATCATCATAATGAATGCAACTACCGCCATCAATGCCTATAAGAAAGTCGGCGTAGAATCTAGCGTAAATGGTGCCGATCCGCACATGCTCATTTCGATGCTGTTTCAGGGTGCGCTACTTGCAATCGCCAACGCGAAAAACGAAATATTACGCAAGGAGATTGCTGCCAAGGGCAAGTCCATCTCCAAAGCCATTGCTATCATTGGCGAAGGGTTGCATGCCAGCCTAGATAAACGTGCTGGAGGTGAGTTGGCACAGAACTTGTCATCATTATACGACTATATGGTAATGCGCTTGGTTGATGCCAATTTGAAAAATGACATCACTGTTTTAGATGAAGTGGCACGCCTATTGACCGAATTAACAGAAGCTTGGGACAGCATACGTCCGAATAGCGTACAATCCGAGCCACAGCCAAATGCTTCAGCCAATGCACAACGAGCTTATGGAAGAGCTTAAGTAAATGAACCCGTCTCAAGTCATTGCGAATTACGAATCACTATCGGCCCTGACTGGGCAGATGCGCGAAGCGGCTATGCGTGGCGAATGGGACTATCTGATCAATATCGAGCATCAATGCGGCGAACTGGTCGCCACCATGAAACCATTTGATATTGAGGTAATGCTTGATGAGGCTGCGCGTCTACACAAGAATCAACTGATTCACAAAATCTTGGCCGACGATGCCGAGATTCGCAATCGCGCCCAAGTCTGGATGAGCCAGTTGCAACTCAGCATGCAAAGCAATCGCCAAGAACAACGCTTGTTGCATGCGTATGGGGCTTAACCCAAGGCACGCTAACTTAGGCTATAATACATTAGGCTATAATGTAAATGTTCACCCTGATGCGCGACCGTATGTTGATACTCCTTGCCTCGCTCTGCTTTTATGATTATACCGGACTACTTTGGTTGCCAACATAATGACTACTACCCTATGGATATAGAACTAAAAATTTCAGAACAACTTAAGGACAACCCTTTTATCAACCGGTTTAATGAACATTGTCTTCGGGGAGAACTTAAAACTCCCAGCTTTCCTGATGTTGCGTTAAAAATGCGTAAAGCTATCCAGCAGGATTGCGATGTTGCCGACCTGGTCAAAATTATTAATATGGATCCGTTCATCTCCGCCAAGCTGATTCAGGTCGTTAACAGCCCTTTTTACATGCAGGCAACGCGGATCAGCAATTGTTCAAATGCCATCAACCGACTGGGGCGTAAGACAACGCGCGATCTGGTGATCACTTTCAGCATGAAAAACCTGATTAAGAGTGAAAAGCCAGTAATAAAAAAACTGATACAACAAAGCTGGTTTCAGAGCATCAAAGTTTCCAGTATTGCCTTCACCCTGGCTAAACTTGTCAAAAAAGTAGATTCCGACGATGCGTTACTGGCAGGGCTTTTACATAATATCGGGGTACTGCCTATTTTATCTTTTGCTGACACTCTGCCGGAAAGCAGTTATCAGGCTACCGATATTGATCTTTGCATAAACGAGATCCAAGGTCAGCTAGGTTCTATTATTTTGGAACAATGGGAGTTTCCGGATAATTTAAAACAAATCCCATTACAATCTTCAAGCTGGTTTACAAATACCACTGAAAACCTCAACCTAAATGACATTGTATTATTAGCAAAATACCATTATTTCCTGGCATCTCCAAGCAGCACCGGACTCCCATTAATCGACAAGTTGCCAGCCTATCAAAAACTGGGAAACCAATCTTTAACACCTGAAATGTCGCTACAAATACTTCAAGATGCAAAACAACAAATTGCAGAAACGATGAGTTTTTTCTCCAATTAACAATTATGGCTCTTATTTCCTGGTTGTTTTTAAAAGGCTTTATTCTTAGGCATCTCTTACAACACCAATAGTATTGGATGTTGTTATAAAAGGCGTGCTTGGATTAAATATGGGTTTCCTCTCCGGTAGGATTTGTTTTGTCTTTTGTCTTTTGTCCGTTTCTTCATGACATGTAGCAGAGTTATTTACACGCTCAGTACGCTTAGCAGCTTTTCTTAACTTATCGTCCCTATATTCTCCGTGCAACCATTCGCCTAGTTTGTAAGATTTATCTTTTGAAACTGTTTCAGGGTCTATAAGAAACCTAAGTTTCGTTTTAGCATGATTTTCGATTTTTTGATTCAAGGTCATTTAATGCCCTCCTGGTAGTAATTAAGGCTGGCTAACTTAAAGTAAGCCAGATCAAATCTTAGGTTTTTCAGTTAAAGATAATTAAATAACGATAATTTTTTTACCTGGGTAAATGTTTGCTGCGCTGCCTGTAAAGATGCGGTTTGCTGGCTAAATCGGCTGATGGCTTCGGCATAGTCCAGATCTTCCGCTGCCGACAAGGCCGTTTTTGTGTTGAGGTTAGCATCCGAGTTGATGCTTTCCTGGTTGTCCAAAGCATTCAGCCTTGCCCCTACTGATGAGCGAGTCAAGGTCACCTTGTCCAGTGCTTTGGAGATATCGTCAAGGGATGCCGAGTTTGGGGTATTGGCTTTCAGGTCTGTGGTAAATTTGTCAATTGCTTCAAAAACATTGCTGATGGAGCCGGGTGATGGCACTATTGCGGGTGATGAACCCGTAGGGATGCCGAAAACACTGCTCCCAGGGTCGCCGTCAGTCACTTGACGCGCTGCGTCTATTTGTATGGGCCGTGAATTGGTATCCCCGGCATAGCCATAGGCACCGGGATTGGTGGCATCTTTGCTAAAGGGCAGGGTAGTGCTTTTAAAGCCTGAAAACATGTACTCACCGTTGGAGTTTTTGGTGTTAGCAAGCCCCATTAATTGCTTGTTTAGCTCGTCCATCTCCGTAGCGGTCGCAATCCTGGCATTTGTCGAATTAGTGCCACTTAATCCCTGTATACCTAGCTCATGAATTCTTTGCAATATTTCGGTTGCACCTTGCAATACCCCGTCTTCCATAGTAAGCCGACTTCGGGCAGTTTGATATTGCTTTGGTATTGTTCCGTCTGCTTTATGTTTTGATTGAGGTCAATGATGCGGACTGCTGCAGCAGGATCATCAGAAGGCGTTAGAAGCTTCTTGCCGGTAGACAATTGCAACTGCGTTTGCAGCAACCTTGATTGTTGATCAAGCATTGAATTGACGGCTGTTTGTTGGGACCATGAAGTTGAAATTCGCATGATAATCTACCTATTAATAGCACCGATTAAAGTATCGAATAGTGAACTGGCAACACTGACGACTTTGGCAGCGGCCTGATAGGACTGTTGAAATTTGATCAGGTTAGCGGCCTCTTCATCCAAATTAACGCCGGCTAGATTTTCTCTGGTTTGTTTTGCCTGATTTAACAAGGCTTCCTGGGCTGAACTGCTTATTTTTGCCGAATGCGTTAATGTGCCAACCTGTGATACCAGTTGGCCGTAAGCATCATTAAAAGTGGACTTTCCACCCAATAGAACAGGTTTTTTTTCTAGATCAGCCAAACTTAAAGCGATTGTATTGTCGCCGGGTATCGGTGAACCTGCGCCGCCGGTAGTGCCGGCTGCAGCAATTTTTACTGGATCGGTAATCAATGCCGTCATTTTTTGGGCGGCATTAAATGTGGGCCTGATCAAAAAACTGTCATTAGCTGCAACCGTTGCTCCCGTTGCTATGCTAAATCCAGGGCCAGCTATAGTCAATGGGGGAGGGCCGGCAAAAGTGGTTACGGTATTATCAGTTAAACGCTTTAACGAAAAGTTGCTGCCATCATAGTTCAACTGGTAATCACTGGGCGCCAACTGGCTTATGGTAAGCGGATCATAAGTCGCGGTAACGCTGCCGACATTGTTGGGGTCCGGAGTTACCGGCACTGTTAATGTTGGTGTTCCGAGGCTGAACATATCTGTTCCTGCAGCCCCATTCAAATCAAAGCCTGTGGTATGTACCGCGTTAAATTGGACAGCAAATCCAGCGGCCACCAAGCCCAGTTGTTGCTGGGCAGGATCGAGAACTTGATCGCGAAATTTAAGCGCCCCGGACAGTTCCCCACCGCTAATCTGATTGCTTATATCCTGGCCGGCCAAAAAAATTTCTTTATGGCTAGGGTCGGTGCTTGAACCTGCCAACGACATCTTGGAAGAGTTTGCGCCCAACACCAAAGATTGCCCTTGACCAATAAACACGCTGATGGTGCCGTCCTGCTGGGCGATCGTCGAAACGCTAATTTTTTCAGCAATTTTAGCTATAAGTGCGTCGCGCTGATCCAGCAGGTCATTAGGTGGCTGCGCACCCAATGTGCTGCTTGAGTCGGTAGCAATTTTCCCGTTCAGGGTAGCAATGCTATCGGCATATGTGTTTATATCATCAACAGTCCCCTGCATTTGCTTATTGGTTTGATTACGCAAACCCTCAAACTGGGCCGATAACCCATTAAATTGCTTAGTTATAGCTGTCTCTTCAGAAATCATCACCTGCCTGGCAGGCACTGACGAAGGGTCATTAGCAATCCCATTAACAGCATTAAAGAGCGAACTCAAAGCCGATGACAAGCCAGTGGTTTCATTGGAGGTAATATTGTCGACCTGGGACGCCAGGGTAGAAAGCGTATTGGTTTCTCCAAAAGCGGACGTACTGGAAGTTAATTGATTGGTAATAAACTGATCGTAACTACGTGAAACCGTTGCGACATTCACGCCCTGGCCAATATAGCCGCCGCCAGAAAATTGAGCTTGGTTGGTGCTGAGTTCAACGCGCTGACGGCTATAACCATCAGTATTAACATTGGCAATATTATGGCTTATGGTACTCAATGAGCTTTGGGAGGCCATAAGCCCTGACAATGCGGTTCCTAAAATGCCTGACATACTAGAGTCCTGTTCTGAGGGTTAAACGCCAGATGGCAACCTGTCTATTTACTTTGCGCATTACTTCAACGCCACCACGGTTTCAGGATCAAGTGCCGCCAGCCTATTGCCATGATAAATGCTCATCACTTTGTTGGCATAGCTTGGATCAGTCGCATAACCGGCCTGTTGTAATTCGTGCAGATAGCGTTCCCCATTGCCTACCTGTTTTAAGGCATCACCATAACGAGGGTTACTTTTTATAAAGTCCACATAATCCTGAAAGCTTTCCTGGTATGAAGCGTAGGATCTAAATCCTGCCTGTTCCTTTTTAGCAATGCCGTTTTCATATTCCAGTGTAGACATCTGAGCCTGATCACCATGCCATGCTTTGCTGGCCTTAATATTAAACAAGTTAAAACTGCTGCTGCCATCGCTGTTTTTGATTACTGAACGGCCCCAGCCCGTTTCCAATGCTGCCTGCGCCAAAAGTACCTTAGGTTCTACACCTAACTCCTTCGCTGCTTGTTCAGCGTAAGGGGATAACTTTTGGACGAAATCTTCTGCTGACTGTATCGGCAGGGAGGGGTTATTCTTTAATTGATTTTCAGCAATTTCTTTAACAGGATAGTTATCCTGTATATAGGCTTTGAAAACTGCCTTATTGTCAGTTTTGTTCCAATCGTCATTATCTTTGCCTACCGATTTTCCGGCAGAATGGGAAGTCTGGGATACGGTTTTATTAGAACCGGATGACCGGTTCAGATAATCGTCAATGCCCATTTTTTTATTATTATCTGGCTGATCATGGCTCAGCTGTTTGACTATTAAGTCCGCAAGTCCAACGCCAGGTTTTCCGGATAAATGCACAGCGAGTTGCTGGTCGTACATTTCCTTATAAAATTTACTTTGGTCGTTATCGCTTATGCCATCCGCCAGCTTTGCATCCCGCATACCTTTAAGCACATTGCTAACAAAAATGGCTTCAAATTGTTTGGCAACTTCTTTCACTGCATCCGGCGAATTTTTTCTGGCCTGGGTTTTTAAATTAGCCAGGCCATTAAAGTCGGTATAAACATCGGCATTTTGAGCATTTATCATGACAATCTCCGCCTAAGTAATGCGATTAAAAACTAACTTTAAATAACGATTAGCTCGGCATGTAAGGCACCGGCTGATTTCAGCGCTTCAAGAATAGCCACCAAATCACTGGGCGAGGCACCCACGTTATTAACTGCCTGGACAATTTTATCCAGAGAGACCCCGGGGCCGAACAAAAACATGTGGTTATTACCTTCGGCAACCTGTACATCAGATTGCGGAGTAACC
>PMDM01000309.1 GCA_003155565.1 Methylococcaceae bacterium
AAGGCCCAACTGATTTTTCTAGGATAAAGAGTTACCGTTCAAAAGACACTAAACCTTATGCAGATTTTGATCCAAAAAATATGTCCAGTAATTAACAGGCACTCAGTTCTTGGCCGTTATCGATGTAAATCGAAATTTAAATAATCGCTTCTTGTTGGCTAAACGAGAAAAGACAATGATTAAAACCAGACGTTGGTGAAAAACAAATTTTTTGGGCGAATTGAAGCCCATTTTCCGACCCAAGCGACATTCGGTAAATTCGATTTGTACCGAATCAATAGCATGATAGCGCGTACCAAATGCAGTAACGCAGTGTTGTTGATCGCTCTTCGTACCGAGAACCCTATCAGTTTCGTTCCGAGGTTGATTTNNTGTCCAAGGTTCTCAAATAAGTTTGTAGGCCTGCGTCTTGCAGCGGTATTAAATGGGCTTCACCAGAGGATTCATTATAATGGGCGTGCCAGTAACCTGGAGGGGTGATGAAGGCTGAATACGGTTTCCAATCTACTCGGGTCGCGTTTAATATATCTCCTTTCGCAGAAATCCTCGGCCCAACAAGCGTATAGCAACCGGGACTACAATCTAAAATTAAATCCAGGGCCACTGATTGATGCCGATGCGGTAATTGGACTGCACCCTTGGGAAGCACCCCGAGCATTGCCCAAAGAGTATGTGTCACGGTTAAAGTTTGATCCATTGCTTTGTTGGCAAGCAGTACACTAATCCGGCTTCGGTTCGAAGCCTCCGCTTCTTTTCTCACTTTATCCAATTCCCGCAGGGAATCTTCGGATGTATAAAGCGTCGGCTTGAAGCGTTGAATGTTAGCTTTAGCACCGAGGTAACGCAGCAGTGGCTCATCATGAACCAGGTAAAATGCAGAATCGGCAACAGCAAAATGGCGTGTTTCTTGACCAATCGGCAGCACCACAAAATCACCTGTTTTCCAGGGTATCTCTAAGCCATCAAATTCAGTACGACCACTTCCTTTAATGACATAAAACAGTTGCGATGTCGCATTAAAATTCGTAGACAACGTTTGCCCAGCCAAGATACGCACGAAATTAGCGCAAAGGGCGGGACTGGTCGCTGGGCCTTCGCAACCTAATTTTGCACTTATATCAAGCGGAATAATTCGGGTGCAGCCAGTTTCATGCAACTCGCTGCCGAAATCTGCAAACGGAATTTGAGGGATTGCGCCAGACCCAATGGGATCGGCGGCTTTTGTATATTCGTAATATCTGCCATTCTCAATTAAGCCCTTGAGCCGAGTTTGCTTATCCGGTGCAGTCATGGAACTTGCCTCGTAGGTAGTGGTGGGTATATGCCCAATTAGATAAATTCGGCTTCAGCTTGAAACTAGTTTTCAAGTTTGTCAATCATCGTTTATTAAGTTATACCAATCCCAAAAATAAGCGCGCCACTATTTTTCGCNNACAATGAAAACTTATTGGGATTGGTATAAGCATCAAATCCGAGCATCCCTCAGTTTCTCTAACTGGTCATTAAATTGCCGTTTGAGGTGTTCGATATGGTCGTAACTGGTGTAAAAGTGCCCTAGGGCGGCGAGTTTCTTTTTGAAATTGAGCAAAGAAACTATCTCATCCCCAATGTCGCCCATATTCTGCGGCGCATTCTTGAAGAATGTGTAAATGAGCGGTTTCTTGGTGTTTTGAAAATGCTGATGCGCGGTCTCGAACTCTTCCTCAGTATATTTTCCTGTCTTAGAGAAAAACAGGCTGACAAAAATATCGCAGGCTTTCACTTCCTTGTTGTATTCGTCCTGCAAACGGGTTTCAGACATTGCGTCGAGAAAGTTTTCCCAACGAACGATCTCCAGATAAATCCCCTGCTTACGTAGCCGGTCGTTTTGCTGCCTGAAATATAGGTCGAACGCATCCCGGTCTTCTTTAAGCTCTGATGACGATGCCAGGAAGATTTTGATACTGTGGACTTCATTCTTGGCCCAACCCGGCAACTGATCGACCCGAATGCCATCCAGCAATTCCAGTACATCCACATCATCATAACTGGTGGGGCATTCAACTTTCAATTTACCGTCCTTCTTACGCTGTAACAACCTTTTTTGCTCGAAAAATTCCGGTTCGGTCAACACCTGGCAACGGCTGCAAAGACAGGGCACCCATTTGGACACTAAATTTTTCAAGCCATGGAAACTCACATTCAAGGCATCCAGGTCTGCGGAAATCACACTAAGTAATTCCTTACGTTCGTTGCCACGGGCGCGTAGCAAGATTTCGCCGCCTTTGGCGGGTACTTCGACCAACAATTCTGTGTCGTCGCGCTCAAATAAAGCACCGGATACCCAACTCAATTCCGGGCGCTGGACGAAACGGTGCATACGTACCATCAAGCGGCTGACGATGCCCTTGGGCAAAAACTCATAGCGATAGCGTAGCGTCAAGTCGCCCGCTTGTTCCCAATTCGCCAATGCCGTGGGTTTGGATGGCGGCAGCAGTTGCGGCGCAAGCCAGCTTTCGACAGTAACGTCAGGCAAACGGTAACACAGCTCGAATTTCTGCATCAGTGCCAGTAATTCAGGGTGCATATCGGCATACACTGAATCCTGCCATACCCGCTTGCAATCGGCGTTGTCGAAATGCCCCAGCTTCCCTTTCACCGTTTCGTCATCCAGGATTTTAAAAACGGCTGCGGTCGCCCAAGTGTTTTGCAGGATCACGGTTCTTTTGAGCAATTCTTCCTCCTGAAAATGCAGGAACACGCCTAAGTCGTGCAGGTAGTGGCTTAAATGCAGTGCCTTATCGCGGTCGAATTCCAGATGCTTGCCGTATATATAAAAATACTCATTCTGGCTGATAAAGGCTTTGCTTTTCGCTTCTTGTTCAATATTGGCGCGGATAACAACCCACTTGGCAGGCAGTTCCTCGCCGATATGTGGTAGGTTTTGTACAAAATATTCGACTGCTTTGCGCAAGCCGTCTACCGAGTTTTGATGTTCCAGATTGCCCCGATAAATGTCTTTGACATTATTGAATTTAGCCTTGATGCCGGATTCATCAATCGTCTTGCTACGTCCGCCTTTTTCGTTCTGGAATATTAATATGGGGCTATGCTCACCAAGTAAATCCGCCACCTCCAGCCAGTATTTAAAGCTGGCATCATGTACAGTTTTGTCATCCTTGCGCGTGTCGTCCAGCAGCACATAGAGAGAACGTTTGGTCAGGAAGAACTGATGGGTGGCATGGTAGATTTCCTGGCCGCCAAAATCCCAGACGTTCAGGCGAAAGTTGCGACCATTGTCCAACTTGAACTCGTGCCGGTGTATGTCTATGCCCTTGGTGGTCTCGTTCTCATCCGGCAACGGTGATCCGGTTTGATACAGCCGCCGCAACAAACTGGTTTTGCCCGCCCCGCCTTCTCCGATAAGCAACATCTTGGCTTCGTACAGACGGTCGGTGCCTTGGATTTCCTTTTCACGAAAATAGTTAATGATGGCGCGATTGCTTTTTTTGGCGATTTCAATAGGTGGATTAGTCAAAGGACAACCATCTACGTAAATACCATTAGCGTATGTATTATTCTGATTCCACCGTACTAAAAGGTTGTTTTTGATTAACTCAAGTAGCGGTCTTAGATTGGATACTTGTGTCCACGAAACAACAATCCGTTGAAGATTCATGATTCCCGACAACGGGGACAAGTCGGCAACTTGTGTATTTTGGACATCAATCTGTTGAAGATTGATGAGTCCAGACAAGGGTGAAAGGTTGGTTATTTCCGTATGGGAAACATACAGAACTTGTAGATTTATAAGGCTAGACAGCGGAGTCAGGTCGGTCACTTGTGTGTTGAAAGCAGAAATACGTTTTAAATTAGTGAGCCCGGACAGTGGGGAGAGGTCAGCTACTTGTGTGTTGGAAACATCAAGCACCTCAAGATTTGTCAGCCCCAGCAGTGGGGTAAGTTCAGACACTTGTGTACGCGAAACAAAAAGTCGTTTAAGATTCGTGATACGCGACAGCGGTGAAAGGTCTGAAACTTGTGAATTTTTAACATATAATTGCTGAAGATTAGTTAAGGTCGACAACGAGGAAAGGTTGGTTACTTGCTTATTCGCAACACGAAGCATTTGAAGATTCGTGAGTGCAGACAGTGCTGAAAGATTTATTACTTGCGTATGCAATATGCTTAGTTCCTCAAGGCTAATGAGGCAAGACAATGGGGAAAGGTCGTCGAAACTCATCTGAACATCCCAACTGCCATCTAGAAATAACTTTCGCAGCTTTATAAGGCTGGAAAACGGGCTAGATTTATGTGCCATGCCAAAGAAAGGTTTGATATTTCTCCATGTCGCCGTAGGTGCTAATCGTGCTAAATTATTTTGTACCCCAGAATTTTGGGTCTTATACATAACCCATTCTGTGCCGTTGAAAGTCTCCCATAAGCCAGCAAATGATAATGCCTCAAGCCATACCAACTCGCCGATTTCTTCAGGCACTTCAGTCAAACCGCAATTCCCCAGGTCGAGAACAGGCGAACGGGTCTGTTTGTTTTTTTCGATAAGTTCAAGGGCGAGTTCCGACACGGCGTTATCCTACAAGCTATTCTAGGTATGTATCATAGCCAGTTTTAGGTATTTTCACACTGACTTGTTTTGTCCTTCGCTGTGAGTTGGAGACTACTCCCGAATTGCTTCCGAGCATAGGATTAGGGAATTTACCAATACTGTCCAGAAAATGACCGTTTGATGTACAAAACTATTTGCGTTCATTCCATCCAAAATCAAAATGAGTTTACCCAAGCGAAAATTTACATTCGTATAATCAATCCGCTTGAAAACTTATTAGCCCTTTTCTATTGATCAGCAAAGCTTTTAAGGAGTATTCTGCTTTGAAATCTAGCAATAAAGGGGTCCCCCGTCATGAGCCGCCATATAACCCTGCTTAGGGCAATATTTCAGGAACCGGTCAGTGCAAATATTCACTGGCGGGAAGTCGAATCTTTGCTTCACCATTTGGGGGCCGTAATAGAGCCAACCCATGGTGCCCGTTTTCGTGTGGTGCTAAATAATATTGAGGGTATTCTGCACCATCCACACCATAGTAGTGTNNCATCAAACAATTGCGGGAGCATCTCACCCAAGCAGGCATCAGTCCGTCACTCTACGAAACTGATAAAGACCAACCTTAGCAAAGATTGCGGGTTAGCCATTTTTCTAAATAGTTTCGGATTGCAAATATGATCATTCGCCTAGCATACACTC
Organism: Methylococcaceae bacterium; assembly: GCA_003155565.1. GTDB lineage: Bacteria > Pseudomonadota > Gammaproteobacteria > Methylococcales > Methylomonadaceae > Methyloglobulus. The sequence continues at coordinate 5,243 of PMDM01000309.1, forward strand.
GGTACGCTTAAAAATGAACGATACAGAAGACTTAACCGTAAGGGCAAACGCCTTGCAGGGTCTACTTGCCTCACAGCAAAC
>PMDM01000404.1:0-640 GCA_003155565.1 Methylococcaceae bacterium
GGCGGCTGTAAAGCTACGGCATATCCTGAAACATAACGTGCGGGGATACATAACGCCCGGCACAAGGCGATGGCGAGATGTGCATAATCCCGGCATACACCTACACGTTGTATCAATACGTCGCAGGCGCTGGTACTTTCGCCGGTACTGCCTGCTTGATAGTCGAGATTGCTGTTTATCCAGTCGCAAATCGCTGTGACCCTGGAAAATCCAGGCTGGGCGTTACCAAACATACGTAAGGCAAAATGGGTCAAACGATCAGACTCGCAATAACGGCTGGGATTAAGGTAGGGCAGTACTTCGTTTGGCAATTGGGAGTACCCGGTCTCGATAATCCCTGAAGTATCATAAATTTCAGGACATAAATCCACATTCGCACGGTATTGNNTCGCAGGGTTCGACAGTTAGCCTGTACACTCGAGTATCTTCCGTGCCCAAACCACTGGCCTCGTATTTAATATTGGGGTTTAGCTGCAAAGTCTCCTCGCTGATGGTCTGATGCCCAGTTCGTGCCGCCGCCACATTAAACAGAAAGCTCGTGGGATTGGTTACCGAATACGTTAAGTCGCAGCCTATTTGAATTGTTGTCATGATTTTTTAACCTTTAATTGTGGTAAAGAAATGAGTACAAATTGTTTGA
>PMDM01000404.1:654-9764 GCA_003155565.1 Methylococcaceae bacterium
CCCAATATTTATCACCAGATATCGATACGCATTTTAACCAAGTAGCACCCTTATCTGGTGTAGTTGTCCATCATCCTGTAAGGCAATGCTATTAGCAGTTGACTGGCGTTCTCCATCAAGCTCTATCAAAGTGATACCTCGCGACACTCCGTTTGGGTTTTCAATTGTGATTTCATAACGGGTGTTTTCGTGCTGATAAAAAATGCTGTAACTGCGCCATGCTTTGGGAATACAAGGATCAAAAATCAATTTGTCGGCATTAACTTTTAGCCCTAATATCCATTCCAACCCAGCACGATAATACCAACCCGAAGCGCCTGTGTACCAAGTCCATCCACCACGTCGAGTGTGGGGTGGTTCGGCATAAATATCCGCCGCTAACACATATGGCTCGACCTTATAGGCGTAAACACCGGTGCGGGTGGCCGTTCTGTTGATCGGATTTAGCATGTGCAACAATTCCGCTGCTTGGTCACCTTCACCGAGCATGGCATAGGCAATGACGGACCAGATCGCCGCGTGGGTATACTGGCCGCCATTCTCCCGTATGCCTGGTGGATAACTCTTGATGTAACCTGGGTCTCGTTCGGTCTTATCGAAGGGCGGGGTTAACAGCAATATTAGATCGTCACCGTAGCGAACGAGGTACTCCCGTACCGAATTCATTGCACGTTTCGCCCTTTCGGTGTCTGCAGCACCGGAAATGACACTCCAGCTCTGAGCAATCGAATCGATGCGGCACTCGGTGTTAGTGGCGGAACCCAGGGCTGTGCCGTCGTCAAAATAGGCGCGGCGATACCATGCCCCGTCCCATGCTTCTGCTTCCACTGCGGCTTTAAGCTTTGTGGCATGTTCGCGCCAGCGGATGGCTCGCTCTTTATCTCTGTAAGCTTCTGCCACAGTTGCGAATTCTGAGAGCGTAGCTATCAAGAACCACGCCATCCACACGCTCTCGCCTTTGCCCTGGTTACCAACCCGATTCATACCGTCATTCCAGTCGCCACTCCCCATCAGGGGAAGGCCATGCGAGCCAATTTTCAGGCTTATATCGAGCGCACGGGCGCAATGTTCAAAAAGGCTTACTTGCTGTAGGGACCGGGTAGGCTCGAAATAGGCATCATCCTGTTCAGCCCCAAGTTTGATACCTTCCAAAAAAGGCAACTCTTCCTCAAGCACCTTAGTATCTCCGCTCACCTTGATATAATGCGCTACGGCATAAGGTAGCCAAACACGGTCGTCAGCAAAACGGGTACGCACTCCGCGACCAGAGGGCGGATGCCACCAATGTTGCACATCACCCTCAGCAAACTGGCGCGCAGCGGCTCGAAGGATATGGGCGCGGGTCAGGTCAGGCCGGGCGACTGCAAGGGCCATGCTGTCCTGTAATTGATCGCGAAAGCCGAATGCCCCGCCTACTTGATAGAAACCGGCCCTTGCCCACATGCGGCAACTCAAGGTTTGATACAGCAACCAACCGTTTAACAGAAGGTCTAGTTCCCGATCCGGCGTTTTCACTTGAACCTTGCCGAGTACTTGCTCCCATAATTGCTTAACCTTAGTAAGCGTCGTTGCTGCCTCTGTTGCTCGATAGCGCTGGATCAACTCGCTGGCATGGGCCCGGTCACTGCCTTGACCCAGCAGAAAAACAAGCTCAATGCTCTCGTAGGATTTGAGTTCCACCACCTTGTCCAATGCAGCACAAGGGTCAAGTCCCGCACCGACGCAATTTTTCAGCACATTGGAACTTAGCATGCCCACCGGAGCATCCAAGCTCCCGTTGCGTCCGATGAATTCAGCCCGATTGCATGTCCATCCGGTCTGCTGTCCAGCGAGATCGGCAAAGGCGATGCGTTGCCCAAACTCCACATCCCAAGGGTTGTAAGCGAACAGGGCGCCCGTTTCCGCATCCAGTTCGGTGATGATGTGCTGTGCGGTCACGGTACGGGAAGCACCTAGCACCCATTCCAGGTAAGCCGTAACCGTTAACCGCCGACTTCGCCCAGACACGTTCTTCAATGTCAAAACCGAGATCTTGACTGGATCGTCTGAGGTGACGAATTGCAGCAGATCGCTATGAATCCCATGTGAAACATGTTCAAAACGGCTATACCCTTGTCCGTGGCGAATCACATAGCTTGTATTATCAACCCGAATCGGGAGGGCAGTTGGGGTCCACAATTCGTTGGTCTCATCATCACGTATATAGAAGACTTCCCCTGGGGGATCGCTGACCGGGTCGTTCGACCAGGGCGTTAACTGGTTTTCCCGGCTGTTACCACTCCAGGTGCAGCCACTTCCAGACTCTGAGACGGTAAAGCCAAACTCAGCATTGGCAATCACATTTATCCAGGGGACAGGTGTCCACTGGCCGTTATCAAGTACGATCACATATTCGCACCCATCTGCGGTAAACCCTCCTAGCCCGTTGAAGAATTCAAGCGGTGGCGATTCCAAACTCATTGAATCAACTGCGAGGGTAGGTACGGCTTTTGGCACTACGTAAGCGGACTCTGGCCGGGAGAGCCTCAATAATTGCTCGGCTAATGTACCCCGGTTGCTGACGAGCATCGCACGAGCTGCTGTTAGTAATAACCGCCGCTCTTCAACCGATATCTGGTCGGCCCGGATGACAAATATTGCACCACGACTTTCATGTTCATGATGGGAAGTGAGCGCTTGATTCTCCCGAACCATCCCTTCGAGCAAAGTCTGCAAGTGATCAATATAGGACAATTCCTTTTCGTTCAAGATCACCAGATCGACAGCGAGACCCTTCATGCGCCAGTACTCGTGGGCACGCAGCAATTGTTCGACCATTATGCGGTCTTCAGGCTCTTTCACGCGGAGCAACACAATAGGCCGATCTCCTGAGATACCATGCCGCCACAAGTCGGTGACATTCAAGGTATTCATCTGCATCAACTTACTCGTTGGCCGCAGCGAAGTATTAGTGTAGAGCAAGCGGTTAGCTAGATCCTGAAAAAGCTGGGCTTCATCTGGCTTAGTCCGCAGATGATGCAGTTGCACTTGGGCGTGAGTCCATGCCATGGACGACACTCGGTCGAACACCTCTATGTTGCGATATTTTTCTGCCGTATCCAAAATCGCCTGACGTGAGGATGCAACCAGAGTGGTAAATGTGACATGTGCGGTTGCACCGGGTAAGATGCGAACCCGTGTACGCAAACTGAATATCGGATCGAGAACTGAACCCACCGTATTGGTCAGTGGGCGACCATCCACTACCGCAATCGGTTCACGCAGCGTTTGCCCACGCCCGACGAAGCGGGCCCGGTCAGTCTCGTATTGCAGCCCGTCTCCGGTTCTGCGCCCTGCCAACACATGAGCTACCCAGATAACTGGATCACTAGACACGCGCGGGCGACGCTGCGCGATCAACCCACGCACCTGGGGTACATATTCGGTCTGCACGAACAGATTTGAAAAAGCGGGATGCGCGATGTCCGCAGGCATTGGTGCGAGTACGATCTCCGCATAAGAGGTGATTTCTATTTCACGAGTGCGCGTCCCATTATTGGTCAAACTCAAGCGACGAATTTCTGCATCGTCCTCTGGCGAGATAATGATCTCCAGGGCGCTTACCATGCTACCGTCCGTGCGGCTGATACGGACACGGTCTTCGGCAAAGAGTACCTCGTAGTGGTCTGGAATTGCCGCCGTCGGCTGGTATCCAGCAGACCACACCCGTCCGCTGGTCACATCGCGCAGATAAATATAACTGCCCCAAGCATCCCGCGTAACATCCTCGCGCCAGCGCGTCACGGCAAGATTTTTCCAAAGGCTGTAGCCCGATCCGGCAGCAGTGATCATCACCGCATAACGGCCATTAGAAAGCAGATGAGCGGAAGGCACTGAAGATGTAGGAGACGGTATCCGCCTAACTGGTGGTTGTAGAGTTTCTTTAACCTCAGTAAGACCATGTGCCAGCGGAATAACACTAGTATCCGCACCACTTGGAATGCGTTCCTGCAACAACAAATCGGCGGCCTGGATTAGTGGTGCGCTATGGAAGCGGTGGCGCATTGCTCCGTCATTCACTACATTGGAGAACGCCACCAGGGACATGCCTTGGTGGTGTGCCATATAACAACGGACTACCGCGACGCGCTGACCTTCTGCAAGCCGGATCGGGGTGAAATCGAGTGCCTCATAGAAACCGTAAGGACCTAATGCGCCTTCCTTTTCCAAGCGCATAAAGTTTTGCACTGCATCATGCGGGAAGTACATCGCGCCTAAGGCCGTGGCGTAAGGGGCAATCACCAGCTCATCGCCCAGACCTCGCTTCATCCCCAGACCAGGTACGCCAAAAGCAGAATATTGATAAGTGAAGAAGAGGTCGCGACCATTGAAAGCTGACTCCGAAACACCCCACGGCACACCGCGTTCTTTGCCATATTCAATCTGTCGCTTCACGACCAGTCGGCAGGTCTGGTCTAGCAAGCTATAACGAGGGGTAAACATCACCAGGGAAGGCATCAAGTATTCAAACATCGATCCCGACCACGACAACAACACAGTGCCATGTGCGGCGCGTGTTACCCTTCGTCCAAGATGAAGCCAGTGGGTGCTTGGCACTTCGCGCTTGGCAATAGCGACAAAGCTTGAAAGTCGTGCCTCAGAGGCAAGAAGATCATAATAACTGGGGTCAAGTGTTGCTTCCGTCACTCGGTATCCGAGTGAGAACATATTGCAACTGGTATCATAAAGGAAGCTGAAATCCATTTCATGGAACAACACTTCAAGTTTTGAAGTTAACATTTCAATCCTGGTTGTTAGCATTTCGACCTGCTCTATGGCACGACGAAGACTCATCAACAGCGCTTCCTTATCAATGTGCGCCAGGGCTTCATTAGATGATGTTTCTATTTCATTCAATACGCGCCTATAACATCCCCCTATATCACCCAGGTGGGTTTCCAGGGACAGGCATTGCCAAATTATTGACGTAGGTTGATTTTGTTTTTCTGATTCAGCAAAAGCAGCTAAGTCACCTGAAAAATGGATCCAAGGGGTCAGGTTATCAACATCTTGCGTATGGGAAAAAATGTCATCACGCAACAATATAGCCCAAGCCAATAGCTCACTTTCTTTTTCATCTTTCCGTTCGTCGGAAAATGAACGAACTACATCCACTAACGTGTCTGATTTAATTTTTAATTGTCGCCACAGAAGACTCCATTTTTCAGCATCAGTTGGAGACTTATCCAATAATTCACCAAAGGCAGCAATTTTTTGTCGTAGCTCTTTAAGGGTAACGGTATGTGTTCGACGATCATCGGTAATTTTTTCCAGTGCGACCATTAGCAACTGATGAGTATCCGCAAGTCCTATCAACGCAGTAGAAAAATTGAGTGGTCGCCTTAGCATTTCACGACTTGCCTGGGCCAATGTGATTAGATGCCCCGCGAGATTACCACTGTCCACGGTCGATATATACGGCGGCTCCAGAATGTGCAAGTTTTGGGTATCGTACCAGTTATAGAAGTGTCCCTTTAGACGAGGAAGAATGGTGAGGGTCTTCACTGTGGCTTCAAGGCGGACTACAGAATCCATCAGCCCAATCCAGCCAAAATCACGGGCGGCCATGACGGACAGCAGATAAAGCCCAAAATTGGTGGGCGAGCTGCGATGGGCAATGACAGGCTGCGGATCTTCCTGAAAGTTATCCGGCGGCAAATAGTGTTCCTCCACCGTCACAAAGGTCGTAAAAAAGCGCCAGATATGCCTTCCGATCAAACGCAATCGAACACTATCTTCAGGTAGCAGCGCTTCGGCCCGATCAAGTCGCGGTGGAAGGCTTAAGGTTCGGGCGACGACCGGCGCTAGCCACCATAACAACAGGAATGGTGCTGCAACCATAATTCCACCAGGATTGAACAACAGCACTATGGCACCTGCACTAATGACGACCGTAAACGAGCTACCCAGAGGTCTGATAAGATTTTTCAGCGTATGACCGGTCGTTGACTTTGCTTGCAGTGCGGTGACCCACTTCAGCAATTGCCGCCGAGTAATAAACAAGCGCACCAAGGTGGTGACGATAGCATCTATCATTCGCCATGCTTGTTGTGCCAGTAAGGTCAACGCCACCAAACTGTTGCCGATTGCCCATATTACATTCTCTGCCATTGTGCGCAGATGGGTGTACAGCGAGATACCTCGACGAGGCGAGGTGAACCCATCCATGATCGCCAGAACAACAGGAAATGCCAATGCAGTCAGCACAAACCCGATCAGTAGCAACTGTGGTGCATTGGGGATTGCCCAGGTAGCTACAAGCGCAAAAAAGGCTCCCGGAGCCGAAAGGGATCGACGTAAATTGTCGAGCATTTTCCAACGCCCGATTGTGGGCATACCTTTGCCGCGAGGGCCAAAAATCCAGGGTAAGAGCTGCCAATCGCCACGAACCCAACGGTGTTCCCGCGATGCCGCAACCCCGGCGTGAGAAGGAAATTCTTCGAAAAACTCGATATCACTCACCAGCGCACACCGTGCGAAGACACTTTCGAACAAGTCATGGCTGAGTTGCGTATTCTCTGGCACACGCCCAGCCAACGCAGCTTCGAACGTGTCTACGTGATACAGTCCTTTACCGCTGTATGTGCCGAGTGCGAATAGATCTTGATAGAGTTCGGATACCGAGCTGGAGTATGCGTCGGTGCCGGAAGCACCTGCAAAAATCTGGTGAAACATTGAATGTTCCTGCCGATGCGGCAGGGTCGGCGTCACACGTGGCTGGAAGATCCCATAACCATCGACAACACACTGGGCAATCGGATCGAACACAGGCTGGTTCAACGGATGGGCAGCTACACCGACCAATTGAGATACAACCCCCATGGGTAACTTCGTGTCGGCATCTAGGGTTATGACATAACAGACTCCAGGTGGCGCGGTTGCTGGCTTGCCATCAATCGGCAGAAAAGAGGTATCGGTAGCGCCACGTAACAGACGGTTGAACTCGTGTAACTTGCCACGTTTGCGTTCCCACCCCATCCACTTGCCTTCACTGGGATTCCACAAGCGTTTACGGTGGAACACAAAGAATCGTTGCCCACCGTACTTGGCATTGAGTGCAATTACAGCGGTGGCGGCTATATTCAGCAACCGGTCATCCTTCGGCATCGTTTCCAATTCCGCATCGTTCCAATCGGATAACAGGGCAAAGCGTACATGGCTGTCTGGATTGGACAGATAGCGAATCTCCATCTGTTCGATCTGCTCCTTTACCCCAGCTACGCTGACGAACATTGTGGGTACGACGACGAATGTGCTTAGCGTTTCAGGTACGCCATCTTTCAGGGCTAGCCGTGGTAGATGACGTGGCGGAAGACCGCCAATGATAAATCGGTTCATCAAGCCAACGGCAATGTCCGATGCGGGGAACATACTGAACAGCGCAAGAAGGAACAACTGAAACTCAGTAAGACCCGCAGTTAAACTTGCGCTCAATGGAAGCGCAAGCAGCAACAATGTCAACAAAATGAGACTGCCCACGTAAGCAAGACCCGCATGGGTTACATAAACACGTAGTAGGCTTTGTTTGAACGAAGGTCGATAACCAACTTCTTGTTCGAACACATAACGGCCTGTACCAATCAAATAGTAGCCTGGTTCTTGCTTCTGCTGTCGTCCGTTTTCAATGGAATGCTCGTTGGAATGCTGAACCTTGGTTATCACTTTGCGGGCGATCTCCAACTCCGAATGCGGAGAGCGCTTTGCGAGATCCTCTACCGCGTGGCGGTAACGATCGCGGGTCAAAAAATCCATTGCTCCGTAGCCGTTATGAGTACGCAGGCACTCGTCCACTAGGCTTACGTCTTCGACGAACTGAGGCCACTCGAACGCGGAAATAGCACGCATACTGGTTATGATGTTGCGTACCGTCAGGTTATCGGCTATTTGGTCGGCGTGTTCCCGATGCACGATTTCATCTAGGCTGATGTCTTGCTCGTTCAGCCATTCATTTAGGAAATCGAGAGAGACTACTGCGCCGGGATGAGGTTCATGCAAACGTTGTAGGATTTGGACTGCGTACGCCTGGCGCAGAGTGTCGGAAGGCAATGCTGCCATAGGGGGTGGCAGGTCTGGCTTATCGGTTTGTGCGGCGATTCGTTCGACGTGATCCACAAACTCATCCGCCAGTCGACGGCTGGTTTGAGAACGCATAATGCGAACCGCCAGGCGGCGAAGATTCTCGACTAGCAAGACCCGCAGCGTAATCGGTATCGCCCAGAGTTCACCCATAGTGAGGGGCTCGATGGTTTGATAGGCCCGTACGAAAACAGTCAGTAAGTCCGGCGCAAAACGGCTGTCGGTATGCGCTACCAATGCCCAGGCAACACCGTAGATTCGAGGATACCCAGCGAGCACGCCTTCTGCTAACTTGGGCAACTCCCGGTAATAACTTTCGGGCAAGTCGAGGTGTATGTCGGTGATTTGCTCTTCGATCACATGGAAATTATCCAGCAGCCATTCCGCCGCCGGCGTGATGGCGTGTTGCTCATGTACCGCCTTGGCGACGGCTTTATAAGCTGTCTGCAACACACGGGAATTCTCGCTTACCCGCGGGATCAGTTTTTGTCCTTCTTTTCGGCCGCTGATTTTTTGTGCTTTAGCCAAACTGACTGCATGTTTTGCTAGCCGTTCGGTACTGAACAATTCGAACCGGATGGGTGCTTCTTCACCACCCGGATGATCGACTCTACTATGTCGCCTTTGTTCTCGCCGCTTCGTNNCTTCGTCATGGTTTGATTCTCCGAATCCAAATAAAAATAAGCGAGCCACTATCTGTGACAGATTTTGGTTGCTCCTTGCCACCAAAATCAACTCGCTAACGTGACAACCCTCGACGTCCGGTCGCGATGTTGGGTGTGAAGCCTATGACCGCCGTTTATTCAACGACCTTCAGCTACACACCCAGCATTCGCACTTCTGAAAACTTATCGACTTTCTACTTAACAAAGCAGACATTGCATAACCCACACGGAATTAGACAACTCATACCAACTGACTAGGAAGGTACAAACGGAACGGTATTAGTTAAGGGGCTAGATTCTGCCCATTAAGATCAAGATTATTAAGATGAT
>PMDM01000376.1 GCA_003155565.1 Methylococcaceae bacterium
GTCCGTGCGCCGTAACCCAACACATACCGCCGACCGAAACTCCCTTTAACTCAATTCCCAGTCTTCTAAACGTAATCCCGACACTTGGTTAAACTCTGCCGTGTTATGCGTTACTAGCGTGGCATTATGGGCTCGGGCAATGGCGGCAATCAACATATCATTGCCGCCAATGAGTTTGCCTCGCACATGTAGGTCGACGCGAATCTGTGCGTAATGCCCGGCGCAGCGATCATCAAAGGATAAACTTTGCAAGGGTTCAAAAAATAACTTTAATCGCTGTAAGTTTGCTTCAACCCGCCTACTGCGTTGCGCTCCAAACAACAATTCGGCTTTTACCACACTGCATAAAGCTATTTCAGCGGGTGTATGCTGCCGAAAATGTTGCAAAATAACAGGATGCTTATCATTAAGCAGTTGAATACAGACATTCGTATCAAGTAAATAAATCAATTGAATTCGTGCCGGTCTTCTACGGGTAATTGCTCAGGCCGCTCAAGCGGCGCACCTTCCCACTGGCCAAAATTGTCAAAATACGCTTCTGGCCAATTGGCATGAATAGCGACATCGCGTTTTACCAGTTCTGCCAAATAACGGGATAAACTTAATCCTGCCTCATTAGCTCGGCTTTGCACTTGTTGGGCGATGTTGTCGGGGACATAACAATGTAATTGCGTCATCACATTCTCCAAATATATTTGCACTATGTGTAGTATAACAAGCTATATTCACCAGAGCGACGGTTTCGCTTTCGTCATTTTTCAAGACCAAGGGGGCAGTCGATGGTTACCAATCATTGGGCGGGTTTACGCCGCGCAGAAACATCGGTAATTGGTTCGATTCCAGTGAGATTGCGCGGCTAACCTCCCTACACAAGGTTGTACAATTTAGCCGCCGTACGAGGTTTATCGTTTGCCCACCACTAGCATTGTTCCCACGCTCCGGCGTGGGAANNCTGGCGGCATTCCCACGCCGGAGCGTAGGAACGATAAAAAATGGTTAAAGCGTTAAAAAGCCCGAACAGCCCGAACATAAAGTGAGTTGAACTTACCGTAGGTGAGCTGGTAGCCAACGTCGAAGCCCTGATCCCACGCAACGTTAGCAACGTCCTCCGTAGAGCTCCAGTAGTAGTCATTAGCAAAACCACCCACAACACCCGCAACTTTTTAATTGCCACGTTTTTTATACGCTTTTTCAATGGGGAGGCAATAGCCAAGGAGTTTTGTATCTCTCCTAGACTCCAGAGCGGGAACGATGAAACTAGAAAAAACAGTTGGGCATCCAAAATCCCGTTAACCCTTCAACAGGGCTCTCCTGAGCGCAGCCGAAGGGCTCAGGGCGAACAGCCTAGCACAAGCATCAACTGTCGTTTATAGGATGAAACTTGTCACTTTATACGGTTTTTTATTGCTAGCTATTGGAAATCTGGTTTGGATAACCGAGAATAGGTGCCAATGTTGACTGTCCTGTATTTCTCATAATGATTAAAGTTATTCTTATTGCCATATTTCTAATGATACTTTTCAGCTTAGGTTCGGCGCTGTATCATCTCGTCAAGCATAAAGAAGATGGCTCGTCCCAAAAAACGGTTAAGGCATTGACTTTTCGCATTGGATTGTCCGTCCTGCTATTCATTTTCTTGTTTATCTTGGTGGCGACGGGAATCATCAAACCTCACGGTATTGGTAGCAAAATACATCCGCAGAAATACACAGCTAGTGAAAGTATAAAATAACAACAGGAAACCCTGAACAAGTTGATTCCGGTCATGGTTCGACCGTTCGACAAGATCACGGCTCACCACGAACGGAATCAACAGGTTACCGTTCGTTCTGGATTCCTTCGACTACGCTCAGGAGAGCCTTGTCGAAGGAGTGTGCAAAGATTCATTAAGCTGATAAAACAAAAATCATCTAACCACTAAAATATTTTGTAATTGACGGGTACATGACAGTAACGCTAGATTTTGAATAGCGCATTTACGAAAGGAAATGTTCCAACTGGTTAATTAAAAGAAGAAAAAGTCGGCCTATAAGCCGGGTTCTGTCGAGAGCAGCCATTCATCTAGGCTGCAAGTCGCCTTGCAGCTCAAGCAATCTACCCAGGAACCGCGCGGACCACGCTATATTCCTCTATTTGATCTTGCTCCGGGTGGGGTTTACCGTGCCGCCCCTGTTACCAGTTGCGCGGTGCGCTCTTACCGCACCTTTTCACCCTTACCCCAGCACTTTTACAAGTGCTGGGGCGGTATATTTTCTGTGGCACTTTCCGTAGGTTCACACCTCCCAGGCGTTACCTGGCACCCTGCCCAATGGAGCCCGGACTTTCCTCCATTTTATCTCGCGATAAAACAGCGACTGCCCAGCCGACTCTTTCTGAATCGAATTATACCGTAACCGGGTGATGGGCGTTGAAAAAGACTGTTATAAATTAAATTTTCTGCCACACGCAAAAAGAGAATGAGATAAACTTGAAAACCTATTTAAAACCCATTTGAAAGTAGTCTACGATTGAGAAGCTTATTAAGATACCAAAATTTAGATAATAATTAGCGAGACAAAGAAAACATATGGACGAGATCGTCAAAGGTATATTTAGCGCACCTTTAGCTACAGTTTTTGTTGTTGCTGGAGTTGTATTTTTGTTTGTTGCTGTAGTTGGCAATATTAGTGGAAAAATCGAACCAGACATCAAGGGACGATTCATTTCCGGGATACTCGGCTTGGCATTCATAGGTATCGGCCTTGCAATACATTTCACGCAAATGGTGACAGACACTACAACTTTAGCAACAGAAATACCAACTCAGAAGAAGATCGACAAAGCCACTGAAACGTCCCAAACGCCCACAGAAAGAGAAACAAAAGCGCCTAACAAAGCAATTGTTTCGATACCAAATACTGAAATAAAAGAATCGACCACGGCAGCAGCCACTATCGCCACAGAGGTGATCGAAGCGGGTTGCAGCTTTTTAGCCAATCAGATTGAAGGCGATCCGGGTTCAACCAACATTGTAGCCTGCCCTGCCGGATGTGACGAAGAAAGTGTTATCTATGGCACCGATGTTTACACAGGTCACTCCTATATCTGCGTTGCTGCTATCCATGCCGGTCTGATCAATTCGCAACAAGGGGGTTCAGTAGGGGTAATCATCGAAAAAGGCCACCCCGCTTATCGCGGCTCAACACGGCACAAAGTCCATTCTTACGACTACGGAAAGTACGGCGTTTCCTTCCGGCTCACCCCGGTTAAATAAGGAAACTTATTATTTCGAATCAACCCGTAAGATGTACTCAATGTAGGATGTGCCGAGGTATACGAGATGCATCAATCGAGACAACGAACGATGCGCTTCCCTTCGTTCAGCACAGAGCTATGTTTTTGCCTTTTTCCTGACGCCGGACGAGGCAACACGCCCATCCGGCGTTGGATCTATCAATAGAAAACACAAGCTCAATTGGTTTTCAAGGACAAGGCACTGACAATATCCTTACCGTCCCGTTTAGGATCCAGCGCAGAATCCAGGATAAAAATGCGTTCGTTGGGTACGCCACCTTTCTGGACGATGTACTTGGCGATGGATTGCGAGCGTTCGGAAGCCAGTTCTTTGAGGCGTTCGGGTTGGGGCTTGATGATTTCCGACATCTTTTGCTTCGCGACTTGGTAAAAATCTCCGGTAAGCGGATTAAGCAACTTCGGCGTACCAAAAATTGATTTCTCACCCATCGTGGGAAATTTTTTGATGAAGGCATCAGCAAGCAAATCATTGTAGTCATCTTCTGATAGTTTGAAGTGTTCTACGCGTACATTCCTTTCTTCTTCTTTGCTGAGTTCTGCAGCTTTTGTAGTCTTGAGTTGTTCCAATAAAGCTGCTTCACGGAGAATCGGCCAATCCTGCTCTTCAAAAGCCGCACCTTTGATTTCAAGGTTAAGTACAGGCTTCTCTTTCAATGCTTTTGCCACGTCATCCAATTTCTTCATTTCCTTAGCGTCCAAAGCATTCTTGCCAGGCGCAAAACCGATAACGCTTAAGTTTTCCTCACTGCCCACCAAAGACGCAATGGCGTTGAATGGCGAAGTGACTATTTTGGTCAACACATTGACCAAGGCATCAACAATAATCCCGCCTATGCTGAATTCAGGGTCTTCCAGGCTCCCGGTCAAGGGCACATCCAGTTTTATTTTGCCGTCAGAATCTTTAAGCAACGCAATTGCCAACTCAAGCGGCAGCGATACGGCATCTGGGTTATCCACTTTTTCACCCAATTCAAGCTGGTCAATCAAGATACTATTGGAAGCCTGCAATTTACCTTTTTCTACTTGATACTTCAAGCCTAAAGTCAACTTACCTTTTTCAATTTTGTAACCGGCAAACTGCACCATATAGGGCGTCACCAACGGCATGGGCAAGCCGTCGAATTTAAGGCTTACATCATAATTGCCTAGATAAGGACTTATCTCTCCAGCTATATCTACAGGCGCAATATCGTACGCGCTGCCTTTCAAATCAACTTTAATGGTTGCTTTCTGATCAGAAGAAACCCCTTTTGCGCCGCCATCCAGGCTTTCAATTTGTGCGGCAAAAGGCAGTATCAATGAAAGGTCGGCAAAATCCGAAGAACCATCAACGATTTTTACCAGACCCAATTTGAAAACCGGTTTACTGTTTTGCGTCGCTTTGCTTTGTGCCACCTTGACGGCGGGTTTCGCTGGTTTTGCGGATTTGTCTGGCAAACCTTTATCGGCAATCATGATGTCAGAGAAGTTGATGGTTTTATCTTTCCTGATGGTGACCTTGGCATAGGGTTTTTCAATCAATAAGGTCTCAGCACTAAATCGGGTCGCCAACAGGTCAACATCCAGGTCTTTAAATGTCAGGTTCTTCCATTTGATAAAATCTTTATTTAGGATCTTGTCGCGGGTCAATAAATCGGCGACCCCTGTGTTGCCTTTGAACTTAACATCCAGTGGTTTTTCAGGCGGCTGCTGGATAGCAAGTTTGCCGTCAATGTTGAATTTGCCGTCCAACACATAAAGACGCGCAAATTTATCGACATAAGGCTGGAATTTTTCAAGGTCTATATCTTTCACAGCCACATCAATTTTTGCAGCAAGGGGCGAGATGACGGCGTCGCCTTTCAGTTTGATAGATCCCGTTTTGTTTACGCCGATATCGAGTTGAAAAGGAAGTTTCGCTTCGGGTTTGTTGGTGATGTTATTGACTTTCAGGTAGATCGGCTTAGCCGTCATTGTTGCTGGTTTCTTGAGTGACCTATCCTCAAAATTTACCATGTAATTATTCAATTCTAAGGTAGCTATATTTAGCAGCCAATCTTTTTCGGGTAAAATCGGCTGTGCAGCCGCAGTAGTAACAGTGGCTGCGGTTTTCACGTCTTCCTTGAAGTCAACGGTTTTGGCGGTAGCGTAATCAGGCCGGGTAGCTTCCACTTTTTTGCCTTCCGGCGTTGAAACCAGCTTTTGATAATTAAGTGAGCCGTCGGGATTGAGCCAAGCCTGAAATTCGGCATCTTTCGAGGTAATCGATGCTATCTTGACTTCCCTATTTTTTAAGTCGACTTCCATGTCGCTAAGGCCAAAAGCCGGAATTTTGATTAAGGTTGCGTTTTCGCCTTTTTCAGCCAGATGCAAATCGTGAAATTCAAACTTGCCGTGGCTAACATGAATATCCTTGGCTTTCTGGGTTAAGCCCAATTGATAGGTTGTTTCCAAGGTTAGCTCAGGAATTTTGACTTCGACCTTTTGCTGGTTAAGACCATTTAACAAAAGATTCTTGATCGCTATAGTGGCTTTGTTCGCAGCTACTTTAAGTCCGTCCTTGGTTTGGTTAACAGTCACATCTGTTTCATGACTGAAATTAGGGATGGAAACAGTTATCGGATCGGATGCCTGATTAGAAAACTGTAGGTCGCGGCTATCCAGTTTGGCTTTTTTGACCACGATATCCAAGTTGTTTTTGGCAATAGTGACAGTGGCATCGGTTTCAATGGAAAAAAACGGTGTTTTAAGCTGATTTTTTTCGGCGCTTTTATCTGCAAATTGAAAATCTTTCAGTTCAAACTTGGTTTTCTTGATAGTGACTTTCAGGTCTTTTTCCTCGAAACCGACTTTGTAATCGACATTGAATAACCCATGCCCTTGCAAATCAAATGCGGCAGTATCCGATAAGGCTAAAGCCAACACTTTTTGTAATTGCACTTTATCCAGTTTTAACCCGCCTTCTGAAAAGACAGGATTAACCCCGACGCTTGACGTCCAATCCAACTTTCCACCGGATTTAAGCGACATTGTGAAATCTAGTTTGGCTTTGGTTTTGGCCTCAGTGCTTAAACCACTAACATTCAAGTTAATCGGAGTTATTTCCTCTGATACTGCCTTGGCAAAATGCTTATCATCCCATATCAATTTTCCCTCTTTTATCGATAATTTAACGATATTGAGCGGAAACAGTTTGCCATCATCTTTTTTCTTTGGCTCTTCCTTTTTCTTAGGTTTTGCCATGTCCTCAAAATTAAACTTGCCGTCTTTCTGCTTGGCAAGATAGATCGTCGGCTTATTCAGGGCGATTTCATCAATCACCAAAGCCAGTTGTTTGATGGACTGGAACGTGTTTATTTTGGCGTTAAACGTATCAAACCCCACAAACGGCTTGCCATCTTTTTCCTGAATCTTGAAGCCTTGAATGCTGGCAAACAGCTTGAAAGGATTGAATTCTATATTGGCAACGGAGGCCTTTCTGCCCGTTTCTTCTTGAATGATGCTGGGTATTTTTGATTTCAAAACCGCTGGCACTATATAAAAGCCCAACACGGCATACGCTGCGATTAAGCTGACGGTGATGATGAGTGGCTTAAGGAATCGGGCGTAGGGTTCTGGTATATTGAGGTATTTCTGGTTAAGGTCTTCGATTAGGCCAGAACGGACATTAACTGATGGGTCTTGTTTATTAGGCTTATCTTTGCGAAATGGCCTAGGAATAAGCTGAACCAGCTTGTACAGGGAGTTTTTAGTGGCATCCCAAGACCAGCTTGATTGTTTGACTCCAGATAAGTTAGAGTGTACCTTGCCAATTAGCCCTGGGAGACGATCAAGCAGTGATCGCCAACCCAGGCTTATTGTTGACCGAAACTGCTGGCTGGTCTTAGATATCCAAGTAACCAGTTTCTTCATGCAATACCTGATCGAGTCCTTGCACCTCTTCATCGGAGGTGACACGTAAGCCTATACAGCTATCCAAGCCCTTAAGAATTAGATAGGTAAATGTTACACTCCACGCGATAGTCACAATGATCGCCAAGGCTTGAACACCGACTTGATGACCAATCGTAACGCCATCAGCAAGCCCAATACCGCCCAAACTAGCCTCCGCAAATACGCCGGTAAGTAACGATCCCGTAATCCCACCGATACCATGCACGGGAAAAACGTCCAGGGAATCATCGATGATTAGTTTGCGTTTGATAACTTGGGTAGCGTAAAAACAGACGATCCCGGCGGTCACACCAATCACCAAAGCACCCACAGGGCCGACAAAGCCGGATGCGGGTGTAATCGTACCCAATCCTGCCACCATTCCCGTAACTATACCTAACACGCTGGGTTTACCAAAGCGTTTCCATTCGATAAACATCCAGGTTAAAGCGCCGGAAGCCGCACCGATGTGCGTCACCAGCATCGCCATGCCTGCCCGCCCATCTGCGGTCAAAGCACTGCCGGCATTAAACCCGAACCANNAAACTCCGGCATTGATATGGATAACGATCCCACCGGCAAAATCCATCACGCCCAACGACGCTAACCAGCCGCTGCCCCATACCCAGTGGCAAATCGGCACGTAGACCAAGCATAACCATAAACCGCTGAACCATAACATCGCCGAAAACCTCATCCGCTCGGCAAAAGCCCCTACAATCAAGGCTGGCGTGATAATGGCAAAAGTCATTTGGAACATGAAATAAACCGTTTCTGGAATATCGCCAGTCAATGATGTTGTACTTATATCAGGCAAAAACGCTTTAGACATCCCGCCCAGGTATTTTTGCATGTTCCCGCCATCGGAGAAAATCAGGCTGTAAGCGCCTGCCAACCAAAGTATCGAGACCATACAGGTAATAGCAAAGCACTGCATCAATACCGACAGTACGTTTTTACTCCTGACCAAGCCCGCATAAAACAGTGATAAGCCGGGAATGGTCATGAACAGCACCAACGCAGTAGAAGTCAGTATCCAGGCGGTATTCGCCTGATTTAATTCAGCCGCCGAAACCAGCCCAGGAATCAAAAGCAAAACAAAAGCTATGTATTTATAGTTATTTTTAGTTTTCATCGTGCATCTCAATGCCGTTTAGATGGCATCTTCTCCTGTTTCACCTGTCCTNNACGACATACTCAGCGCCACGGTATAATTCGGTATGGCCTTTTTGTCGCCCAAAGCCTTTGACTTCGGTGGCAGTCACACCTGCCACCCCAATTTCCGACAAGGCTTCCCTGACATCGTCCATCTTGAACGGTTTAATAATCGCTGTTATTAGTTTCATGATTTCTCTCAATTATTTGTAGCTTGAAGTTAAGTATTACTTAGGCTGCAATCATACACATTATTTATCAACATACAACAGAGTAAACGGATTTGAAACGGCAAAAAATTCTGTGTTGTATGTCATAGCTTAATTTAAGTTTGGTAGAATCCCAGTACCCATATTGATATGCGGCATATACAGCAATAACCCTACCTATTCATACATGAAGTCTCCTTGCTATAAAGGCTTTCTCATTAGAGGTGATTATGGAACACATTATAAACAGAATACTTGTGACAAAAGCTGGCCTTGAAGCCTTATCCTTACGTCTCCCTATAGGAATCATACTGGCGGCGGCAAGTTGCGCCATTACTTTATTTGGTAGCGCTAGTTGTGGTGCATCTTGGCAAAGGTTTTTTTGGCTACACACGGCATTGAGTGTGCACTGGCGTTAGTGTCCGCCACGACTGCTTTATCGATTATGGGCGGCAGCTACTCAAGAGGCCGTTATCTTGTAAGTTTATTTTTCGGGGCTAAGTAATGTCTTCATCAAAGGAAATCCAAGCCAATCTATTTTCGCCCATCAAATTCGGCGGTCTCGAACTACCTAACCGAATCATTATGGCGCCTTTAACGCGAAACCGGGCGGGTGAAGGTAATGTCCCTCAAGACATGAATGTCGAATATTACCGGCAACGTGCCAGCGCTGGTTTGATTATTTCTGAAGGTAGCCAAATATCACCGCAGGGATTAGGTTATCCAGGAACGCCTGGGATACATTCCGATGCCCAGGTTGAAGGTTGGCTTAAAGTGACGGCAGCCGTTCATAAGGAAGGCGGCCTTATCTTTAGCCAACTTTGGCATGTGGGCAGGATTTCGCATACCTCCTTACAAATCCATGGCGACTTACCCGTTGCACCCTCAGCCCTTAAACCCAACGGGCAAATTTTTACTTACACCGGATTGCAGGATTTTGAAACGCCACGCGCACTAACCACTGATGAAATATCCGGCATTATTGCCGATTATGTCAGGGCAGCGCGAAATGCCAAACTCGCAGGTTTTGACGGCGTGGAAATCCACTCCGCTAACGGTTATTTGCTCGACCAGTTTATCAGGGACTGCACCAACCAACGGCAAGACCAATACGGCGGCGACATTAACAACCGTATGCGCTTATTGCTTGAAGTCACTGAACAGGTCGTGGCTGTTTTGGGCAAAGATCGTGTCGGTGTCCGCTTGTCGCCAGAAAATTCCTTTAACGATATGACAGACAGCAACCCGCAGCAAACCTTCAATGCAGTTGCTACGCGCCTATCCGATTTTCCTTTGGCTTACCTGCATATCCTGGAAGGCGACATGATGACGGGTGAGCGCCGGCTTGATTACATGGGCTTGCGACAATGTTTTAATGGCTACTACATGGCAAACAACGGCTACGACTTNNATCTGCCTTACCGATTTGCCCATCAATTACCGTTAAATACACCCGATAGCGCGACTTTTTATGGTGGGGATGAGAGGGGCTACACTGATTATCCGGCATGTAGTGGTAATGAACAGTAGATAATAAAGTGGGCTATTTGTGATATACTCTGCATATACAAAATATGCGTACTGAAGATGCACTTTGAATGGGACGAAGGCAAAAACAAGCAGCTTAAAATCAATCGAGCGGTTTGTTTTGAGGATGTATTTATTGCCATCAGCGAAGAAAGGCTGCTCGATATTTTGCCGCATCATAATCCGGTGAAATATCCCAAGCAAAAGTTATTTATCGTTGAAATTCGGGGTTATGTTTATTACGTGCCGTTTGTAGAAGATGAAGAAGCGATTTTTCTAAAAAACACCATACCTTAGCCGTAAATACCAAAAGCTTTATTTAGTAGGGAGCCAACATGATAACTAAACTTTCAGTAGAAGAAAAAGCCATTATCGAGTACGTTGAAAGCGGTCGTGCGATAAGCATTGATAACGTAGAAAAAGAAAAAAGCCGTTACACCCAAATTGCACGTACCCAAATGAGCAAGAAAAAAGCCATCAGCATCAGGCTGTTAGAAAGCGATATTGAACGTATCAAAGCCAAATCCCTTAGCCAAGGTTTGCCTTATCAAACCTTAATTAGCTCCCTGATTCACCAATATGCTAATGGTAAAATAAGGCTTGATGTTTAACGTCCGTACAGCGGCATATTAGCGCACGTTACGGGTTCCGTTTTTGATGGGTTTCGCGATGCTACCCATCTTACGTGTTAATAACTACGAAGGCTGTGTTCTTATGAAGATTAAATTAATTGAAATTATCAATGGCTTGTTGGCAGTTACCTTGTCATCGGGTTGTTCAAGTGCTGGTGGAAGATTATTGAACAAGGACACAATTGATCGTTGTAAGTTGTTAGCTGATGATGCCGAAACAACAATGTATTCACGTCAATATGGATTGCCGATGGAAAAGGCAATTTATATTTCTACTGACAAGAAACTTACCCCAGATGAAGGGTTGCGCGAGTTTCGGCAGGCACTGGTAATTTCTGCTTATAAAGAAAAGCAATTTTCTACAACTGAAGAACGTAAAATTGCTGTTCGGGACTTTAGGGAACAAATACTCTCTGGATGTCTTGATGAAATGCGCTCTCAAAAATAATGTAAGGAAAAAGCTTAGAAAAACAACTCGTAAGCTGATTAGACGCGCCAGTGAAAATACGGATTACGTAAATTACCAAGCCGCGCGTAACGCGGCCTTAGTTTAAAAGATATCGTCAATATCTAGCATCAATAGGATAATATCGCCGCCGGTTATATGGTTGTATAACATGGTTTCACCGTTATTTTTGTAATTTAACGTAAGGCCACGCCATGTAGAACTGTCCTTTGGGTTCCTAATTTCAAGTTGTCCTCTATGGCCAAACGCATTTCTTGCCATACGTGCGAACTTAAGAGTATCTGGCCACTTTTCTGGCTTATCACCAAAACGATCTTTTATTTTTGATTTTGAGTTTTCATAATAGGTGTAAGAAATGCGTGAGCATGAATACCGCCCATAAGCCTTTGAATTCCAGTGATAGTGGTCGTTTGAGAAGTAGTGGTTGGTTGTGACATTTTGCAAATATTCATAGATATACTTGTAGGCCATGACTGATTAGCTATCGCTGACAACAAGGGAGAAACATCGCACTCAATTTCTACTTGCTCAGCAAAGCAGACATGCCGTATTGATGTTGGAGAAAGATTAGTGCCACTGCCACTAAAATGATGACCATGTAAATAGCCGATCATTGAGGCTTCGGCTATTACAAGGGCATCAAAGAAAGAGTGGCTCTGATTTGCAACAATAGTCGCATCGCCAGTAATTGGATTAGGAATTGAGAATGTCAACTTAGTTTGATTAATAAAGTTCCGTAGGTTGGGCTGAATATAATGAAGCCCAACATAAACGAAGCCTTGAATGTTGGGCTTCGCTACCGCTCTGCCCAACCTACGAGCTATAGCCGTATTGAAGCCCAACGCGACCCAAAGCACACTAACAGACCTCTTCT
>PMDM01000218.1 GCA_003155565.1 Methylococcaceae bacterium
TAGCCAGTCGTGGGTTGTTTTACGTTCACAAAGTGTCTTTTTAATATGCGCGTTAACAAAAATACGGTCAACTTCGGGCAACCGTGCAGCCGCTTCAAGAATTTGTTCGTTGGCTAGCGACCACTGGGCGGGGTTGATAGCATTTGCGGCGGCGGTCAAAACAGAGGGCGCTCCCCAGTGTTCGCGCTCGCTAAAACTGAGCTCTCTTTTCTCTGCTTCTCGTGCGAGTAGATACCATATATCAACATCAAGGCCGGTTTGGTGGCTACGATGACCGGTAAGAGTTGGGCCACCCCGTGCTTGACCCATATCGCCAATGAGCAGAGTGCCTAAGTGTTGATTTTGTGCGGTTTGCCCTATTTTTTGTATGAACCGGACGAGATCAGGGTGTCCGTAATAGCGTGTTCTGGATAAACGCATCACTTGGTAGCCTTGGCCATTCTGGGGTAATGTTACAGCCCCTCTTAGGCAGCCTGACGTGTATTTGCCAATACTTTGGGCGATTCTGGCTACCGTTGGCTTCTCTACCTTTGTCCAAGTGCGTACATCAGGTTGGGCTTCTATGGTAGAAAAAAAGCACAATAATACTAAAAAAATTGTTAATCTCATGAGGATGTCCAGAATTTATTTTAGGGCTTTTATCAGTCCTGACATTGTACTATCTAAGTGCAGGGGAATGAATGTTCGATTTTTTGTTTGATAAGGCGATTAATCAGGGCAAGCTTTGCAAAACCAGGTCACAAACTTCAGGATGATGGAAGCAGGGCTGCTATAAGGGATTTTAGATTCAGTTGTTGCCTATCTTTTGTCAGTCTGTTGGCGATGATGATGCTTTTTAATTCGGTCAAGGCGCGTTCGAAGACATCATTGACCAGGATATAATCAAATTCACTGTGATGGCTCATTTCTGTGACCGCATCACGCATACGTCTGGCAATGACGTGATCTTCATCTTGCCCTCGATTTTGTAGCCGTTGTTCGAGAATCTCTGTTGAGGGCGGCAGAATAAAAATAGATAAGCTATCAGGCCGTATTCTTTTTATCTGCTGAGCGCCTTGCCAGTCAATTTCAAGGATAACATCGAGACCTTCGTTCAGATTTTTTTCGACGGTTTTTTTTGCTGTTCCGTAATAATTGTCGAATACCAATGCGTGTTCCAGCAGATCATGATTATTCAATAAGGCCTGAAATTCGGTTGGAGAAACGAAATAATAGTCTTCACCCTGTTTTTCCCCAGGTCGTATCCCTCGCGTGGTATGGGATATCGACACAACCAAGTTATCTACTTCGACCATTAACTGCCTGACCAAGCTTGTTTTCCCCGCCCCGGAAGGCGCAGAAATGATGTAAAGTTTGCCGATACTCATGCTTTTTTGCGTTGTTTTGTTCGTAGTGTGTCAGTTATTCGATATTTTGGACTTGCTCACGTATTTGCTCGATAAGCACTTTAAGCTCAATAGAGATTTGCGTCATGTCCTTGTCCATTGATTTAGAGCCTAGCGTATTAGCTTCGCGGTTTAATTCCTGCATCAAAAAATCCAGCCGCCGTCCTACGGGGTCGGGTTGATCCAACACCCGTAACACCTCGTTAACGTGTGTTTCTAGCCGATCCAGTTCTTCGGTAATATCCAGTTTTTGGGCAAGGTAAACCAGTTCTTGCTCAAGGCGGTCAAAATCCGGTTGCACGACCAATTCTGCAATCCTGTCAGTCAATTTTTTGCGTAAGGACGTGAGCACTTCTGGCATTCGTTGGTTACCTGAATCGATAAAACCTTGAATTTTTACGCAGCGTTCTTCAATCAAGGCTTTGAGTTGTCTGCCTTCTCTTGCCCTGGTTTCTAATAGCTGTTTGACAGTCGCTGTGACCAGACTGTTGATTCCTGCGCTGATGTCGGTTTTATCGAGTTCGGATTCTTGTTGGATGCCAGGAAATGCGAGTATGTCTAGCGCAGAGAATGACATAGAGGAGTACATTTGCTGCTCGATCAACTTGGTTGCTGTAATCAGTGCCGCCACGGCATCAGGATCGACAATAAAGCTTTGTTGTTTGGCCTGTTTTTTAGTGGTTAAGGAACATTCAATTTTGCCACGGCTGATTTTTGCGCTGATTAGTGACCGGATATCCGCTTCGGCAAAACGCAAACGGTCAGGTAATTTCAAGGAAACATCAAGATAACGATGATTAACGGAACGCAGTTCGCAGCTTACCGTCAGATTTCCGAGTTCGGCTTCATTTACTGCAAATGCGGTCATACTTCTTATCATTTTTCACCTATACTTTAGCCGTTCCAGACTATCCAACATTTATGGCTGAATATTACGATCCGCAAACCTATCCCAAAGCGTGGAACTATCTACAAACCGGCACCATTATAGACCAGTATATGATCGAGCGGGAATTGGCGCATGGTGGTTTCAGTTCGGTTTATCTAGCTCGTCAATTGGCGGATCAGTTTCAGGTAGCCCTTAAGGAATATCTGCCCAGAAAGCTTGCCCACCGAACCTGGAATAATGTGGTCGTGGCAAATAGTGCCGAAGCGCAAACGATGTTCCGGCGCGGACGGGCGTTATTTTTTGAAGAAGCCAAGGTGCTGGCCGCATTGAAGCACCCTAATATTGTCGAAGTGACCAATTTTTTTAGGGCCAATGACACGGTTTACATAGTCATGACCTACGATTATGGGGTGACGCTGGATAAGCTGATTGCTAAGAAAATACTGGCAGTGACCGAAGAGTTTTTATTGGCAGTATTTGATTCTTTGCTGGCGGGTGTCAGTTATATCCATGAGCGGCATTTTGTCCATCTTGACATCAAGCCCGGCAATATTTTGGTGCGTCCTGGCAACAATGCCCTATTGCTTGACTTTGGCGCGATTCAACGCGTTAGCAGCACCCGCATCAATAAATTGGATACCGTGTTAACCCCAGGCTTTNNTTTTCGCCGGATGAACAATATGACACTAAGGCGCAACTGGGGGCCTGGACAGATATTTACGCGATAGGTGCAAGTATGCGTACCTGTCTGGATAATAAAACGCCCATTCCCGCCCCCGAAAGAAATCAGAAAGACACGCTGGTTCCTGCGGTAAAAGCTTTTAATCGAAAATTTCCCGATTATCTTTTGAAAGCGATTGATTGGGCCATGGAACCCAAGCCGGAAAACCGTCCGCAAACAATCGAGCAATTCAAACAAGCGTTGGTCAAGCCATAAGCCCTCACAAGCAAAACCTAAATCATGCCATTTCAGGTATACTGCTCGGTTTTATGACTGGTTTAGGATGGAGTATTCATGAGGCCGAGCGGACGCGATGCAAATCAACTGAGGGACATTAAATTTACCTGTGGTTTTACCAAACATGCAGAGGGTTCGGTATTGGTTGAGTTTGGTGAAACCCGCGTATTGTGTACGGCGAGTGTTGATTTTAATAATGTACCGCGCTTTCTAAAGGGCAAAGGAGAAGGCTGGATTACCGCTGAATACGGTATGTTACCCCGATCAACCCATACCCGGATGGGACGCGAAGCCAGCCAAGGCAAGCAGGGCGGACGGACTATGGAAATTCAGCGCTTAATTGGTCGCTCG
>PMDM01000006.1 GCA_003155565.1 Methylococcaceae bacterium
CATCCACTAAGTGCTGCGACGACCAGAACGGCAAGCGAAAAGTGTAATCGTCCTATCGTCACTGATTTACAGCAAGGTTGGCTCGCTCGCCCGTAAGCGGGAGGGGAGTGACCGCAACGCAACGGTCAGATAGATAACTATCCCGTTTATGTGAAGTGTTAGCTTTGTTCGTCTTGTGCCTGTCGAAAGTCCAGAGAGCTTTGGCAGGCTGAGTCCGAACGATTTCAAACATAATCGAACCGTATCAATAGGTGTATCCTATGTCGATCATCATCTACGGTTGGGTTTGCTGACTTCGTGGCCGATAATGCCGCCTACGGCAGCACCGCCAACAGTTCCAATCCCGCTACCGCCCGTAAGCAACGCACCTCCTAGGGCACCGACACCTGCACCGACGGCGGTGTTCTGACCCTGCGCCGACATACCGGCACAACCAGCTAAACCGAGGAGCATTGCTGCAATCACTGCGTTTAATGTAAATTTCTGTATCGTTTTCATAATAATTTCCTTTTTGTTAAAGTATTTCCCTAGGCTTCGCACCTGTTCTAGTACGGCTTACGGCTTGTCAAAGTACGGTTTTGTTCTCTATACACAAAGTATTCGCGTTACCGACCTATGTCGCCGCATTTTTTCTTTGTGTAACGTAATTGGGTGTTGTCAACGGCAAACAATCTCCGCTCTTCGCCAAATCTACACACCTTTCTACTATCGAGCATCTCCAAGGCGCATACATTGCACCCTTCTCAGTTACGACGATTTTAGTTTAATTAGTAAGCCCCGTACCGTCTGTCTGTTGACGCACATAAGCGGATATAGATTTCTAATGTACGTCTTGCCTTATGTGTTCTAGCGTACAGATAGTTTCTAAAGATGAGCGGAACATTTGTGTCTCCGACTTCACTAAAAAGGGCAAGCTTAAAAATCAGCCCTCGATAGCTAGTAAGGTCGATGCCGTTAGCATCCAATAAGGTAGTAGATCAAAAATTAACAACAGGAGATTAAAAATGAAACGTTTTCTAATCACGGCAGCGTTAGTTGCTGTTGCTAGCTTCAACACTTCACCACTTGCTGCCGACGTTGGAGTTTCACTGAATATTGGCCAGCCAGGATTCTATGGCCGACTCGACATGGGCAACTATCCGCAACCACGCGTGCTTTATCGTCAACCGATGAGAATGGAACGTGGATCGATGAATCGACCCCCAGTCTATATGCGCGTACCTCCTGGGCACGCCAGAACGTGGCGTAATCACTGCCGTGAATACAACGCCTGCAACGAACGCGTATACTTTGTGAACCACAATTGGTACAACCGCGAGTACGTTCCGCGTTACCAGGAACAACAAGGTAGACGAGGGGATGGCAACCACCGCAGTGAGCAAGGAAACAACGGCAACTACCGAGGACAGGGACATGATCGCTAATAGTTAGGTTAATTTGTACCTATCATCCCAGCAATCGGGTGATGGGGCAGACGAAATTCATATCTGATAGGTGAAACACATTATTCGAGTCATTTATTTGCATAACTATTGAAATCTCCATAATTCACTTCAGCGATACAATGACTAAGAGGCAATAATGTCCAAGCAAATCGCAATCATCCAAGGTCATCCTGATCCCAAAGGCAATCATTTCTGTCATGCATTAGCAAAAGCCTATGCTGAAGGTGCCGAATCGGCAGGGCATAAGGTAAAAATAATCGAAGTTGCCCAAATTGATTTTCCCCTATTGCGTTCCCAGGAAGACTATGATCATGGCGAACCAATCGAATCTATTCGAAATGCCCAGCAAATCATTCGAGAAGCGGAACATTTGGTGATATTTTATCCTTTGTGGCTTGGCACTATGCCTGCTTATTTCAAAGCGTTTCTGGAGCAAGTGTTTAGGCCGGGATTTGCGGCCAACAAGTCTGAAAATGGCGGTTTGTGGGAAAAGCTATTAACAGGCAGAAGCGCACGAGTTGTGGTCACGATGGGAATGCCGGCTTTTATTTATCGCTGGTATTACTTTGCCCATAGCCTGAAAAGCTTAGAGCGGAATATCCTTAGTTTTTGTGGGATAGGGCCGATTAAGGAGACTCTCATTGGCATGGTTGATACCCTTGACGAATCAAAAGGGAAGGAATGGCTTGGCAAAATGCATTTACTTGGTTCTGATTGCAAATAGGTTTTTCAATGAGTAAGAGTTTTGCTCCGGCGTTAACTTTTCGGCCTAACAAATCAGTCAAAGGGGGAGGCCACGCTCCTTCTTTACTCCAATGTCGGGCGGCGACTTACTACCTAATCAGAGAGGAGCGGAGGAAATGCCTTGGAATCCTACACTCGAAATATCCACAAATCGACAAACAGCAATAAGCTTGGGATTTTGGTCTGCAATACTTGCAAGCGTGTTTACCATCTTATTTATCGTGCTTGCTGTCGTAACTACCCTCGTTTTCCCTCCCAAAGCATGGAGTGGGGCACAAACTTATGCCGAGAATTTCAACGTGCTCGAAATGGCAAGCTTCATTCCCGCTTTCCTTCTCGCCCCCACCGTCGTCGTCCTCATGGCCTGTATTCATTGCGTCACACCTGAGACGAAAAAGGTCTTTAGCCTGATCGCCCTAGCCTTTGCGGGTGTCTATGTTGCCATCATTCCCACCAACTACTACCTCCAGTTATTTGTCGTGCGCCTGAACCTGGAAAGCGGCACGCTGGACGGGCTAGCCCTATTGGCCCAGCCGAACTTTCATTCTGTCTTCTTTGCATTGGAGACTATTGGTTACGCCTTCCTAAGTCTGGCGACCCTATTTGTCAGTCCAGTTTTCAGTGGCGGGAAGCTTGAGAGTTGGATACGATGGCTATTCATCTTAAGTGGAGCTGTGGGTATCTTTGGTGTGCTAGTTGCCCCATTTGACCAACCGTATCTTATATTTGCAGGCTTGGGGGTATGGTCTCTCGCCTTCCCCATCTCAACAATTCTGCTTAGTATCTTCTTCCGAAGGGCTCAAAAAAGGAAGCATTCCACTTAGGGGATCTCTAAAAATTCAAAAAACTCCTTCTCCCTTCAGAAGAAGGTTGGGATGAGGGAATTAAAATCAAACGCTGACTTCCCTCACCCTAGCCCTCTCCCGGAGGGAGAGGGGACCGGTATCTTCTCCCCTCTCCCTCGCGCGGGAGAGGGGCAGGGGGTGAGGGGACGCGGCGTTTCCAACCGTGGCCGCCTCGCGTAAAGACTNNACCCCATGTCGTATTGGACTCAAATGTGCCGTTACGTCCCGCTGAATCAGATCTGTCATCCCTGTTTGTACGCTAACGCACAGACAAGAATGGTAGATCCTGTATCCTGTACTTGGGGTCGTTATTCCTTACGGCCAAAAGGAGAAATTCTTATGAAACGATTACATCTAGCTCTTATTCTGCCCTGCATC
>PMDM01000400.1 GCA_003155565.1 Methylococcaceae bacterium
CATAAAACTTAAGCGCATTACCGCCCGTTGTCGTTTCTGGACTACCAAACATAACCCCAATTTTCATGCGGATTTGATTGATAAATATAACCAGCGTATTGGAACGCTTGATATTTCCAGTAAGTTTCCTTAATGCCTGGGACATCAGCCGGGCTTGCAGCCCCATGTGGGAATCACCCATATCGCCTTCAATTTCCGCTTTAGGCGTTAACGCGGCAACCGAATCCACTACGACTATATCAACGGCTCCCGAACGCACCAACATATCGGTAATTTCCAGCGCTTGCTCGCCCGTATCAGGCTGTGAAACCAATAAATCATCGATATTTACGCCAATTTTCTCAGCGTAGCCAGGATCAAGGGCATGTTCAGCATCGACAAAAGCTGCCGTGCCACCCAGCTTCTGAATTTCCGCAATCACTTGTAACGTCAGCGTGGTCTTGCCGGAAGATTCCGGGCCGTATATTTCAACTACCCGCCCACGTGGAAGACCACCGCAACCTAACGCTATGTCCAAGCCCAAAGAACCCGTGGACACCACCTCGATATCACGAGAAGCGGCAACATCGCCCATACGCATGACAGAGCCTTTGCCAAACTGCTTTTCTATCTGCATCAGCGCAGCGCCTAGCGCCTTCTTTTTATTCTCATCCATCGTTAATATCCTGTGCTTGGAAATAGAAACATCGCCTCATAACTAAGCTAAATATTATCACATAGGCCTGCCATCAGGTACAAGGATTGCCAGCGAGAACAGCGTTTATATATCCCAGTCAAAATCGAGTTCAAACTTCGCCCTGACACCCAGCATTTCCAGAGCCAACAAAGCCATGGCTTTTGAGCCACCGCCTTTTCCGAGCTCTTCCTTAACCTGGATCAGGTCACGACGGATTTGATCAGCATAAGGCCTATTTGTCAGTATCTTGCTAATTTCTGCTGCCAGATTTTCCGCACTGGCCTCATGTTGGATTAGCTCCTTGACAGCAGGTTTGCCCAGCATAATATTCGGTAAACCGATATAAGGTGTTTTTACTAACAACTTCCCCAGCCAGTACGTCAACGGCGATAACTTATAGGCAATGACCATAGGAACGCCCAACAGGGCAATCTCCAGGCTTGCAGTACCTGATGTGGTCATGATGGCATCACAGCATTGAATGACATCGTAGGGCTTATGTTTGATGACGGTAATCATTAACCGTGCAGACTTTAAATGTTCCGCTAACAACGTATCGGGGATTGAATCGGCTTTCGGTAACAGGAAATGGATACCGGGAAATTTAGTTTGTAGTTGATGAGCAGCGGCTAACATCACTGGCAACATGCGTTCTATTTCATTCCTGCGGCTACCCGGCAAAATCCCAACGACGAGTTTTGTGTTATTCAAGCCAATAATTCGAAAATTATCCAGTTTACTGCGTTGAGGATGGACTTTATCCACCGAAGGATGCCCAACATAACGTACCGGCACACGTTCAGCTTCGTAATAAGGGACTTCAAAAGGGAAGATTACCGCCATCATGTCGATGACTGCGCCGTATTTTTTTACACGGCCTGGTCGCCACGCCCAAACTTGCGGACTAACATAAAACAAGACTTTGATGCCGTTGTGCTTGGCAAAGCGAGCCAATCTGAAGTTAAAGTCCTTATAATCCACACAAACTAGCAAGTCAGGCCGTTCTGTTAACAACAACTGCTTCATGGCTTTGAAGGCAGTCAGGATGTCTGCAAAATGCTTGATAACCTCAACTACACCAATTACCCCGATAGCGGATGAGTCGTAACGGATGTCGATACCAGCTTGCGCCATTTTTACGCTGCCCATACCGATGCCTTTGATATCGGGCTGATGTTTTTTTAGCTCCAAAAACATGGAGGCGGCATGTTGGTCGCCAGACGATTCGCCAGCACTAAAAAAAACTTTAAACGCCTTATGTTTCATATTGGCTTGAAAGCTATTCAGCAAGATCGCAGGCTTGGCTCAAATAATCCGATGCCACTGCTCTGATGAGTTGATAGGAGTTATTGGCTAAGCCCGGAAAGCTTATAAATAACTCATTGACAAACAGGTGTTTTTTCACAAACCGTCAAACCTTTGAAGGGTGGTGTTAGCAGTGGACTAAGTTTTCCATTTTACAATAGCTCAATTATACAAAAAGTGGACAATCTTATTAAAAAAAGTAGAGAATTAACTGTGTCGAAGGAGAATCACATTGCTTTAATGCCATTAATCTTCAGTAGGAGTTAACCGTGAAAATACAAGATGTGCCGACCTGTGTGGCTATTGCAGCTTCGACTCACGTAAACCGCGTAGCCGCAATTTTCTTAAGGCACGCAGCACCACCTACACACCATTATCACCTTTATATCCAATGACCGATAAGGATAAGTATTATGAAAACTGAACATAAAACCCTAAACCCTGTCTTTATCATCTTTTTTACGAGTCTTTTTTATATGCAATGTGCAAGCGCAATTGACAATAAGACTTTCGCGGGGATTAAGTTTATATTCATCCAATCCGGCTGTTTTCAAATGGGCAATAACGAAACGCCAACCGACAGGACTATCGGTGAATCGCCCAGCCATCGCGTGTGTATAGAAAAGCCTTTTTACATGGGCGAAACGGAGGTGACACAAAAACAATGGCAAGATGTCATGGGCAACAACCCCAGCAAGAACAAAGTCGAAGACAAGCCAGTGGACAGGGTAAGCTGGAATGATGTCCAGGAATTTATCCAGCGTCTGAACGCTAAAGACGGTGGCAAATACTTCAGGTTACCGACCGAAGCCGAATGGGAATATGCAGCAAGGGCGGGTAGTGATGACGATTATTCGTTTGGCGATAATGCGAATTCCTTGGCAAAATACGCTTGGTTCGGCAATCTCGGCTACAAGGGCAGTTCCCATGAGGTGGCGCAAAAACAACCGAACGATTGGGGCTTATATGATATGCACGGCAATGTTTGGGAATGGGTGCAAGACTGGT
>PMDM01000398.1 GCA_003155565.1 Methylococcaceae bacterium
TCGTAAAAAATGTGGAAATGCTGAATGCTAGAGGTGATGTTACACAGCGAGACCCGAAGCATTTCGAGATCAATTACCGTTCTGTAAAGAACGCAAATAATGAATGGTTTCTGTCGGTAAATTTGTCGCTAGCGCCGGGTGATTCCGCAACCAGCATCCAGAAAATTAAAAGCCTATTGGAGACAAGGGCAAAAACACAGCCGACCAATCAACCGAGTTGCGGGTCAGTCTTCAAAAATCCGGAAGGTGATTTTGCGGCTCGATTAATCGAAGCAACGAAATTGAAAGGTTATAGCATCGGTGGTGCGTGTGTGTCAGAAAAACACGCAAATTTTATTGTTAACACAGGTACTGCAACTGCGACAGACATAGAAAACCTTATTAAATATGTGAGAAGGAAAGTCCAATATATTCATGGTGTTGAGTTGCAAACGGAGGTTTGTATGATAGGCGAGGAAAAAGTGTGATAACAAAACCGGAAGAATTTGGACGTGTTGCCGTATTGATGGGTGGATCTGCTGCGGAAAGGAAGGTCTCGCTAAAAAGTGGTGCGGCAGTCTTTGAAGCATTAAAAAACAAGGGAGTTGATGCCGTTGCTATTGATGTCACTGGCAGCCCCATTGACGCACTCACAGGTCAACGGATTGACCGGGTGTTCAACATCATTCATGGAAGAGGCGGCGAAGATGGTGTTTTGCAAGCTGTGCTAGAAGTGATGGGGATTCCTTATACCGGCAGCGGCGTTATGGCTTCGGCGTTAAGTATGGACAAATTACGCACTAAATTATGTTGGTTGGGTGATGGCTTGGCTACACCCAAATGGTATCTGTTAAAAAGTGCCGATGATTTGGATGCTTGTATAGAAAAGCTGGGTTTTCCGGTCATTGTCAAGCCAGCAGAGGAAGGTTCCAGTATCGGCATGAGCAAAGCCAATAACAGGGTTGAACTGGCGAAGGCACTCGGAGAGGCTGCTAAATACAGTTGTGACGTTTATGCAGAATCCTGGGTAGTGGGCAAGGAATATACGGTTGGATTACTCGATGGTATAGCGTTGCCGATTATTCGCCTGGAAACACCGAATGCCTTTTATGACTACGAAGCCAAATACAATGCCACCACAACCCAATACCACTGTCCATGCGGATTAAGTGAAGATCAAGAACAAGCACTACAGCAGTTGGCAGTAAAAGCTGGTGAAGTAATCGGCGTGAAAGGTTGGGCAAGGGTGGATGTATTCATTGATAAGTCTGGACAACCTCAACTGATTGAAATTAACACCGTACCCGGTATGACTGACCACAGTCTGGTACCGATGGCGGCTAAACAAGCGGGTATTGAATTTGATGAATTGGTTTGGCGAATCCTGGAAACCAGTTGTCGGGCGTGAGACATGCAAATAGTAAAAACACTACTGGTCTTTGCGCTGTTGGCATTGGCGGTTTGGGGATTGCGGCAGCAAGTTGTTAGCGACAAGGTAGCTGAATCCTTGCCTATCCGTTATGTGCGAACGGAAGGTGTTTTTCAGTACCTTAGTAAAGATGAAATAAAGGCAGCGCTGATGCCTTTGGTGACAGCCAGTATTTTCGATGCGGATATGCAACTTATACATGAGACGGTTGCAAAGTTGGCTTGGGTAAAAAATGCAAGTGTTGAACGGGTTTGGCCGGATACGATTGATATAAAGGTACACGAACGTAAAGCCTTTGTGCGGTGGGGACAAAAAGGATTGCTGACTGAATATGGCGAATTGTTTACACCCAGTAATGTGGATCAATTTCAATCCTTGTTATTGGTAGAAGGCCCAAAACAGCAGGAAGCTAAGACATTAGAGATTATGAAGGGCGTAAACACAGCCCTGGAAGATCAAGCTTTGGAATTGGCGGAATTTAGCGTCAATGACCGAGAAGCTTGGAAAATAAAATTAAAGACAGGTTTGGAAATATTATTGGGGCGGACGGGGCAATTAGAAAAATTACAGCGGTTTTTGGATACTTTCCCCGTTTTAGGGCAGGAGAAAGTCGCTGCTATGCAGGTAGTTGATTTGCGTTACCCCAATGGTTATGCGGTGTCATGGAAGCCCGATAGTGAACCGATAAACTGGGGAAAACCGCAAGTCCAGGAATAATAGATTGTCAATATGCAGATGACACAGAGCGAATAATATGGCGAAGAAAACAGAACGTAATTTAATAGTTGGGCTAGACATAGGCACTTCCAAAGTTGCCGCTATCGTGGGTGAGCTATCCAGTGATGGTGTCCTAGAAGTCATAGGAATAGGCTCTACGGTTTCCCGTGGCCTGAAAAAAGGCGTGGTGGTCAACCTGGAATCGACTGTGCAATCTATTCAACGCGCTATTGAGGAAGCCGAATTAATGGCAGGATGCCAAATTAAATCGGTCTTTGCGGGCATAGCTGGTAGCCATATCCGCAGCCTCAATTCTCATGGCGTAGTGGCTATCAAGGATAAGGAGGTCACCCAGTACGATATTGACCGGGTGATTGATTCCGCCCGTGCTGTGGCAGTTCCGGCAGACCAGAAGATTCTGCACATCCTGCCGCAGGAATTCATTATTGACCTTCAGGACGGCATCAAGGAGCCTATCGGCATGTCGGGCATTCGTCTGGAGGCTAGGGTCCACATGGTGACCGGCAGCGTCAGTGCATCACAAAATATTATCAAATGTATCCGGCGCTGCGGCTTAGAAGTTGAAGACATTGTGCTGGAACAACTGGCTTCCTGTAATTCGGTGCTAACGGAAGATGAAAAAGAGCTGGGTGTCTGTTTAATCGACATCGGCGGCGGCACCACGGATATCGCAATTTTTGTCGAGGGTGCTATTAAGCATACTGCGGTGATTCCTATAGCTGGCGACCAGGTGACTAACGATATTGCCGTGGCTTTACGGACGCCTACCGTTAATGCTGAGGAAATCAAGCGCAAATACGCATGTGCGCTCACCCAATTAGCCAGTGTTGATGGGGTCATTGAAGTGGCCAGCATAGGCGATCGGCCACCACGCAAAATTTCCACGCAAAATCTGGCCGAGATTATAGAGCCACGATACGAAGAACTCATGTTGCTGGTGCAGTCGGAACTAAGGCGTAGCGGGTATGAAGAATTGATTGCTGCCGGCATTGTGCTGACTGGTGGTAGTTCAAAGGTGATGGGGTTAATAGAATTAGCGGAAGAAATTTTCCATATGCCGGTGCGTATGGGTGTGCCACAAAATGTTAACGGATTGACAGAAGTGGTAAAAAATCCAATCCACTCTACTGGAGTCGGATTGTTAATGTATGGAAAGGAACATCAAGGTGGTAATAGGAGTGTTGATCCAGAGGATTTAGGGTTTTTTGCAAAAGTGAAAAGTTGGTTTCAGGGCAATTTTTAATCAATAACAAGTCTTACTAGAGGTAGTAATTATGAAATACGAATTAATGGATATGTGTAGTGAAAATGCGGTAATCAAGGTTATCGGCGTTGGCGGCGGTGGCGGTAATGCAGTCAATCACATGGTTGATTGCCATATTGAAGGCGTTGAATTTATCTGTGCGAACACCGATGCACAGGCACTCAGAAAATTGAATACCAGTACGATTATTCAGTTGGGTGTTGAGCTGACCAAAGGTTTAGGTGCAGGAACAAACCCAGAGATTGGCAAACAAGCCGCAGTAGAAAACAAAGAGCGCATCAAGGAAGTCATTACCGGCGCGGATATGGTGTTTTTAACTGCTGGTATGGGCGGTGGCACAGGCACTGGAGCCATTTCAGTGATTGCTGAAATTGCCAGGGAAATGGGCATATTGACAGTTGCTGTCGTGACCAAGCCTTTCTCATTTGAGGGTAAAAAGAAAATGGCTGTAGCTGAACAAGGCATTGCCGAGCTTGAAAAGTATGTTGATTCAGTGATTACCATACCTAATGAGAAATTATTGCCAGTATTAGGAAAAAACGCCTCTTTGATGAATGCGTTTAAAGCGGCGAATGATGTATTACTGGATGCTGTTCAAGGTATTACTGACCTGATTGTCCACCCCGGCTTGATTAACGTAGATTTTGCCGATGTACGGACGGTCATGTCTGGTATGGGCGCTGCCATTATGGGTACAGGTACAGCCAAAGGTGAAAACCGCGCGCGGGAAGCCGCAGAAAAAGCCATCGCTTGCCCCTTATTGGAAGACATCAATTTGCAAGGTGCGCGTGGTATTTTGGTGAATATTTCTGCCGCTGATATGGGCATTGCCGAGTTTAACGAAGTGGGTAGTATTGTCCACGAATTTGCATCAGAAGATGCTATCATTAAAATCGGGACAGCCGTTGATTCATCACTGGGCGATGAAATAAAAGTAACGGTTGTTGCTACTGGAATGGGCTTGCCACGGGCGCAAATCATCAGGACAACAGATAGACTGATGCAAAAAGCAGCAGCCGGTGAAATTAATTATGGTGTGCTGGATAAGCCTACCGTCATGCGCCAAAACAGGCCTGAAACCAGGGAAACCCGGTTTGGTGCACAACCCAAGAAAGAGATGGATTTGGATTATTTGGACATTCCGGCCTTTTTAAGACGGCAAGCAGACTAGCAGTTTATGGTTTGCTTTACCTCACTCTGGGGCTGAATGTGATAGTATTGCTTTCTGCCCCACTTACTTGGCTTACGATATGATTAAACAGCGAACCTTAAAAAATACGATTAGAGCTACTGGTGTAGGCCTACATACTGGCGAAAAGGTGTATTTGACCTTACGTCCGGCAGAACCCAACACCGGAATCCGATTTCGTCGTGTGGATTTGGAATTTCCGGTCACTATTCAGGCAACGCCTGGAAATGTTGGCGAAACTGTACTCTCGACCACCTTGGTTTCTGGGAATATAAAAATTTCGACGATAGAGCACCTGCTTTCTGCTTTTGCGGGGCTGGGCATCGATAACGCAATTATTGATGTCAGCGCCGCCGAGGTTCCCATTATGGATGGGAGTGCTGGGCCTTTTGTGTTTTTGCTACAGTCGGCGGGCGTTGAAGAGCAGGATTGTCCTAAACAATATATTCGCATCAAACACAGTGTACGGGTCGAAGACGGTGATAAATGGGCAGCTTTTGAGCCGTTCGATGGCTTCAAGGTAACCTTCACTATAGATTTCGAGCACCCGGCTTTTGAAGATAAAGTCAAGACGGCGACGATGGATTTTTCATCGACTACGTTTGTAAAAGAAGTCAGCAGGGCCAGGACTTTCGGCTTTATGAAGGATATCGAGATGC
This sequence comes from Methylococcaceae bacterium, assembly GCA_003155565.1. GTDB lineage: Bacteria > Pseudomonadota > Gammaproteobacteria > Methylococcales > Methylomonadaceae > Methyloglobulus. Next base: position 5,259 of record PMDM01000398.1, read on the forward strand.
TCAGGCAAAATAATCTCGCCCTGGGCGGTAGTCTCGACAATGCCATCGTGGTAGATGATAGTAAAATCCTCAATGAAGACGGCTTACGTTACGCTGACGAATTCGTTAAGCACAAGATTCTTGATGCTATTGGCGATCTTTATCTTTTGGGACATAGCCTGATAGGCCAGTTTACGGGATATAAATCGGGCCATGGACTAAATAATAAGCTGCTTCGAACTTTATTGGCCGATACCGATGCTTGGGAAAAGATCACTTTTGACGATGAGGATGAAGCGCCGATTTCTTTTATGCCGTCTGCTGAATCACCTCGGTCAGCTGCTTAAGGATTAGTTTTCCCTGCTGTGCAAACGTGCCAGGGTTGAGCTGAGCTTGCTCAGCGCTTGTTTAAGTTGCGGGTCTGTGACCATGAGGCTATGGTTTCGAATCTCATCGGCTACGGTTTGAGAAGGAATAACTGCAATGCGTTTTTTGCCAGTATTTGCAGTTTCCGGCACGTTAATGACCTTGACCTGTAATACGGATACAGGGTCTGAAGTAACAGATTCAATAGCCGTAAGTATGGATGTACCATAAAAGCGTAATTGGGAAGCCCAGATGGCTGAATCCGTGTAAATAAGCAACTTTCTGTTATTAAACTTTTTGTCATTAAAAAGGCAATGCAAAGCATGACTAGCCAACTCTTTGGGTAAAACGGCTTTAATGCGTTCCAAGATAGCTAATTGCCGATTGATTTGCAGGCAAAGCAAAGCAATTGTTTTGTTTGGGTAAGATAAAACTGCTTTAAGTGGCTTTGTGTTTTGTGCCATGTTGTTCGAAGTGAGTTATTGCTTGTATTGGGCATCATAGCCGAATTTGCCAAGAGCATATCGACTATGTTGGCAGTATACCTCCCGTCCTGTCTTAATATCTGGCTACATCGGGTTTATCATCAAGCGTTAGGGTTGTATAGAAGTTCCTCCTGATCTTATTCAATAATTACAAATCAACGAATATTGTTTACCTAACAAGTCATTGACACAGTATCCACATCCCTATACAATCCCACTAGCTTGAAATTGATTTACCGCTATGCTTATCTCTACGAAGTTTTTCTGTATTACTCGTCCTGTTTGTCATTAAGTGATTTTCAAATTTCCCAGCGCCATCAGCCTAACGGCTTTAATTACTCTATACAAAAGGAACATACATGACAACTGGTACAGTTAAATGGTTTAACGCAGAAAAAGGTTTTGGTTTTATTCAACAAGAAAGTGGCCCGGACGTTTTCGTCCATTACCGCAACATCAGCGGTGGTGGTTTTAAATCTCTGGATGAAGGCCAAAAAGTGAACTTTACTATCACACAAGGCCAAAAAGGCCCACAGGCAGAAGAAGTCACTCTCGCCTAGCTAAAGATCAAATAGCCATAGCCCAATCACACTGAAGTGAAGGGGCTGTGGCTTTTTTATTGCCAAAAATTCTCCGTTAATCGTATTTACGATTGTTATAGAGCAACCATCCGCCAGGATGTAAACCTTTCGGGTCGCGGTGCGTCCAATGCACAACGCCGCCCTTATTATTCCATTCGTACTCGCCAGAAAAAGAAATAACTGTTCCTTCTTTCAAGCCCTCAACTTTAGCTGCTAGATCAATATTATGGGCAATGAGTAGTTTCCGCCCAGAATCTAGCTGGACTACAAAGCGCTGATGTCTTAGCCCGTGGTCGTCGTCCCGTAATATTTTTGCTATCCGTCCCGCCTGTTTTACCTGAATATTGCTTTGTTGGTTATCGAAAGCTTTCTTAAATGCATCTAAGTCTGTTAAATCGGATTTTGTACTTTGTGATAGGGGTCAAGCCCAAAACTGCCACGATTAGATGACAGGAAAGCTGAGCAAAGCCCCAGTAAAACTAAAATGATAAGCGTTAGAAATCGTTTATTCACAGGAGATTTTTGCATAGAACGTTTTAGATTGAGTGTTGAATGAAGCCCTGAATAAGTTGATTTTCCTCATGGTTCGACTAGCTCACCACGAACGAAATCAACGCTTTGCCGTTCGTCCTGAGCTTGTCGAAGGACTTATTCAGGGCTTCCTTAATAAACATGCGTGCTTGTTAATTGTACGCACGACTTGAGATTATCGTTCCTAAGCCGATTATGCATAAACTGATTGATTATCGGCAAAGTTCTTCAAAAAATTGTTCGTATATCTTTTAGGCTATAAGGCAGCCATTGCATTATCCTAAAAAAATCAGTTGGGGTGTGCTGTAGTCCGTTCGTGCTGAGCTAGTCGAAGCATAAANNCCCAACTGATTTTTCTAGGTTTAAGAACAGTGGCTGTTTTTTGTACCTAATATGTCAGACAGTATATAATCAACGGTTTGATTCAATTTACATCGGAAATACACATGCTGAGCAAGCTGGTTAGATTTGTTTTTGGAAGCCGAAATGACAGGCTTGTTAAGAAAAAGAAGAAACTTGTCAAAAGGATTAATGCGCTAAGCTCAGAATATGAAAAATTATCTGATGAAACATTAAAAGCCAAAACCCAAGAGTTTCGCGATCGGTTAAATAAAGGCGAAAAGCTGAATAGTTTGATTCCAGAAGCCTTTGCCGCAGTCAGGGANNATTGCCGAAATGAAAACAGGTGAAGGCAAAACCTTGATGGCGACCTTAGCGGCGTATCTCAATGCCTTACCTGGAAACGGCGTACACGTCGTCACCGTTAACGATTACCTCGCCAAACGGGATTCCGAATGGATGGGCAGGTTGTACAGCTTTTTAGGATTAACCACCGGCGTTATTATCAGCCAGATGGAACATTCTGACAGGCAAGTTTCGTATGCGGCAGACATCACCTACGGCACCAACAATGAGTTCGGATTTGATTATTTACGCGACAATATGGCCTTCAACCTGGAGCAAAAAGTCCAGCGCGGATTAAATTTTGCCATAGTCGATGAAGTCGATTCCATCCTGATTGACGAGGCACGGACACCGCTGATTATTTCCGGGGCTACGGAAGAAAGCACTGAGGTTTACGTTAAAGCGAATGCCATCATTCCCTTCCTGATCAGGCAAGAAAAAGAGCAAGGGAACGGCGATTATTGGGTTGATGAGAAAGAACGCCAAGCTCATTTAACCGAAAAAGGTCACGAGCATGTAGAACACTTAATGGTGGAACACGGGTTAATGGCGGAAGGCACCAGTTTGTATGATGCTACTAATATCCGCTTGATGCACTATTTAAGCGCTTCCTTGCGCGCCCATACCCTATTCAAACGCGATGTCGATTACATCGTACAAAACGATCAAGTCATTATCGTTGACGAATTTACCGGTCGTATTATGCCGGGTCGGCGCTGGTCAGAAGGTTTACATCAGGCGATTGAAGCGAAAGAACGCGCCTCTATTCAAAATGAAAATCAGACGATGGCCTCGATTACCTTCCAAAACTATTTCCGCTTGTACGAAAAGCTCTCAGGGATGACGGGTACGGCTGATACCGAAGCATTCGAGCTGAACAAGATTTATGGCCTTGAAGTGGTTGTCATACCCACGCACCGGAAAATGATCCGCAAGGATTTGGGCGATATGGTTTATTTGACCGCCGACGAAAAATATAACGCCGTAGCAGAAGATATCAAAGATTGCGTCCAGCGCGGACAGCCGGTTCTGGTAGGTACAACGTCCATCGAGAATTCCGAACGGGTATCGGTTTTGCTTACCAAGCTAGGTGTCAAGCATGAAGTGCTTAATGCCAAGCAGCATGAGCGCGAAGCGCATATTGTGCAACAAGCCGGTATGCCCGGTGCGGTAACCATCGCTACTAACATGGCTGGTCGAGGTACCGATATTGTGTTGGGTGGCAACTTGGATGCTGAATTAGCGGCGTTAGGTGCTGATGCCAGCGGTGATAAGGATCAGGTTAAAGCTGCGTGGCTGGAACGCCATAACCAAGTCATTGCTTCTGGCGGCTTGCATGTGATCGGCTCCGAACGCCATGAATCCCGCCGTATCGATAACCAATTGCGCGGTCGTTCCGGTCGTCAGGGTGATCCAGGCTCATCACGCTTTTACTTGGCGTTGCAAGATGACCTGATGCGTATTTTTGCATCCGACCGTGTCGCTGGCTTGATGCAAAAACTGGGTATGGGTAGTGGCGAAGCGATAGAACATCCCTGGGTAACCCGCTCCATCGAAAACGCCCAGCGCAAGGTAGAAAACCGTAACTTTGATATTCGTAAAGAAATCTTAGCTTATGATGATGTTGCCAATGACCAGCGTAAAGTAGTCTACGCGCAACGTAACGAGCTGATGGAAGCCAAGGATATTTCCGACATCATCGTCGAAATCCGTAAAGACGTGGTGAATAACCTTATCACCCAGTATATCCCGCCCAAAACCATGGAAGAGCAGTGGAATATCAAGGGGCTCGAAGAACATCTCTATCAGGAATTTAATACTGAAGTCCCAATCAGAAAAATGCTCGATCAAGACAAAAACCTGCAAGAAGGGTCGCTGCGTACCCGTATTATTGAGGCTTTAGGAGAGCTGTATAATCACAAAGAGCAGCAAATGACCTCAGATGTCATGCGACACTTTGAAAAGTCAGTCATGCTGCAAGTCTTGGACAATAGCTGGAAAGAACACCTGACAGCGATGGATTATCTGCGTAAGGGCATACATCTTAGGGGCTACGCACAAAAAGATCCCAAGCAGGAATACAAGCGCGAAGCCTTCGACATGTTTACCAGCCTGCTCGACCACATCAAATACGAAGTCACCCGTATCCTGTTCCGCGTACAAGTACGGCAAGAGGAAGACATCCAGGCGATGGACGAACAAATGCAAGCGCCCAGGGAAATGCACTTTGAACATGCCGAGGCATCAGCCTTGGGTGAATATGACCCGGAAGCTGCGCTTGAAGAAATGCCAGTCGCGCCTACCCAGCCTTTCGTAAGGGAAAGCAATAAGGTAGGGCGTAATGATCCTTGTCCTTGCGGGTCAGGGAAGAAGTTTAAGCAGTGTCATGGGAAGTTGAATTAGATTGCTTACTGTTGATATTTTTTTGCAAATAATCTTCATTGCATTTTCTAAATGAAAGTAACCGCTGAACAACTATATGAGCAATTGGTAAACGACTATAAATTAGTTGGCCAGAAGGGCAAAATATCTTTTACGCTAAAAGATATAACGGTAGAAATTGAAACTAAAGACACTGTAGGAAATTTAATCCAAGAATGGATAAAAGCCTGGATGATTTCTAATTCAATAGAATTTGCAAACCCACCACACAGCCAAAACTTTCCTGATTTTCTGCTTGATACGGATAACCCCAAGACTGGCTTGTTGGAAGTAAAAACCTTTGATTATTCAAAGTCAGCAAACTTTGATGTTGCTAATTTTTGGCTTATCGAAGGTCTGTTTTGGCGCATCCTTACCGACTTGATTCCAACTATTTAATCATTGGCTATAAAATGGTCGGTAATAGTATTGAAATTGCAGATGTTTGGCTTAAAAAGGTTTGGGAAATTACTGGTTCAAGTGAAGATTGGCCTTTAAAATGCCAAGTGAAGCAAGGGGAGGTCGTCAATATAAGGCCTGTAAAATGGTATAACGCTGAAAGGACAACTTATAAACCATTTAATTCGGCACTTGAATTTCTCAATGCCTTTGACGGCAATCAAAGACAATGGACAAGAACAGAAAGGGATGCAATAACAAGCACTTGGTTGAGAAATGTCATCAAAGGCTACAAAACTGCAACAGGCAGGGACTTAACCTGATTGCTTTTGGCTTCACTAAGCGTAGAAGAATTATATGTCTCCGCCAATCTCTCGGCGACAGCAGCAACCACACTTACTGCAACGGTATTTCCAAGCAAATCAAAGCCTCCGTCGTCAGTAACGGGCATTTTAAACCATTCAGGATAACCGAAAAGCCGCAAACCTTCCCGTAGCGTCATTCTTCTCAAGCCGTTGCCATCGGGGACGACTATTCGCGCCATATCAGTGGCAACAAGTGTTGGGGCAATTCCATTCAGGTCCATCACTTTATTTATCTCATAACTTAATTTACCCGAAACAATATTGTAGCCAGGCTTAAGTGCCTTGTTTTCCAAACGGTACGTTTTAGTTCCGAACAAAGTGTTTTCGGTGACTAAACTTTTGGGATGCTCAAATTTTAAGTATTTTTTCTCCACTAAATCATCTAGCATTTCTTTTAAATTTGGAGAATCGTGAAAGGTTTTTATTTGATCGAAAGTCAATGGAATTCCATCCATCCAATCAATTCCAATTTCAGCACACCATTGTTTTTTTCTTCTTTCTTTAAATAGTTTATTCAATAAAATTGTTTGTTCTTTCGTCACGCTGCCTTTAAATTCAATATCCCAGCTATGGATATTGTCTACACCGCCGCGTTTGTCTTTAATTGATTTACCGTGTAATTGTTCGATAGAAAAATNNTTTCATTGGCGACAAGCCTTTTTCCAATATGTTTTTAATTTGATTTTTCTTTACCGGGAAATCGGATAGACCAACTTGTTCACTTAATGTCCCAACGATAAAGATGCGTTTCCTTTCTTGAGGCAAGCCGAAATCGGCGGCATTCAGGATTTTCCAACTGACTTTATAACCAAGCAATTGTAACTTATCCAAGATAACCCTAAGTGTCCTGCCTTCCTTGTCTTTCTTGTTTTCAAGGTCGTGTTTTACAAGCCCTTCAACATTTTCGAGAATAAATCCGTAAGGCTTTTTTTCGGCCAATATCCTTTCAATTTCAAAAAACAAAGTTCCTCTTGTATCGACAAACCCCAAGCGCTTTCCACCTGCACTGAATGGCTGGCAGGGAAAGCCACCGAGCAGAAAATCAAAATCTGGGATATTTTCGTTCTTCACTTTGGAAATATCGCCGACAAAATAGCCATGTGAAAAATTGGCTTCCAAAACTTTAAGCGCATGGGGCTTAATTTCAGAAGTCATTACGCACTCTGTCTTTAAACCTGCAATTTTAAATGCCTCTTCAAAGCCAAGTCGAAGGCCTCCAATACCTGCAAATAAATCAATAAATCTGACTGTCCTCATGATTTCGCCCTGGCTTTGGTATTTTTAGTCTTATACAACACAATGGGTTCGGATACTATCATCTGGGCATCAACTTCGGGGACAAATGACCTGACACCCATTGCGTTAAGGCATTGAATGAGAAAGGCGGCACTAAAAGTGCCACGACTTATTTTGCTATCAATACTGGCTTTAGTTTCTTCGACACCGATATTTTCGAGTAAAGCAACCAAATCATCAGAACCTACTCCTCTTCGGACAAGCTCTGATTTTAATAGGCGTTTGGCTTTTTCGTTCCAGTCAGTGGCGTACATTTGGATAATTATGAAAATTGTCATATTCAATTTAAAATATCATATATGATAAATATTAGCAATATTTAAAAGATTATTATTTGCAACCATTTGCCCTACGTTATGCCCGTGCAAAAGAAAGTATCTCGCTTTCGGGTGCGAGAACCCGTTTAAAATCAATCTCGCGTTAGCGATACATTGTCTTAACATCATCCACTCTGTTAAAGTTGCTTGAATACAGTCAATTAAGGCACATAATCAATGACCACAGCTACTCACACCCACGTCCACAAACCCAATCGCCAAACCCTCTACGTTGTCATCGCTCTTGTATTGGGCATCTTCGTTGGAGAATTGCTCAACTTAACACTGGGTGGCTCAGAGGAGATAAAAGCTAGTCCTCTATTAAGCCAGATCATTTCGGTTTTTACCGTGTTAACCGATATTTTCCTTCGGCTGGTCAAAATGATTATCGCGCCGCTGGTGATTTCCACGCTGGTCGTGGGTATGGCAAAAATGGGCGACATTAATACGGTTGGGCGTATCGGCATCAAGGCGTTGTTGTGGTTTTTTTCGGCATCACTATTCAGCCTGTTGTTGGGCATGTTGCTGGTGAATGTGTTTGAACCGGGGAGTTCGTTGCATATCGATTTGCCCACGGTAGGTGCTGCGACCGGACTGCCGGACGTTAAACCGACATTAAGCACATTTGCCGCACATATCTTTCCGAAAAGCGTGGTTGAAGCAATGGCAAACAATGAGATCTTACAAATCGTGGTGTTCTCCATGTTCTTCGGCGTGGCTTGCGCCTCATTGGGCGAACTGGCGCACCCGATGGTCAAATTACTGGATTCGCTGACGCACATCATGTTGAAAGTCACCGGCTACGTGATGCATACAGCCCCGGTTGCGGTGTTTTCGGCGGTGGCCTCGGTCATCGCGCAAAACGGCATCGGCGTGTTGCTGTCTTACGGTCAATTTATCGGCGAGTTTTATCTCGGATTATTACTGCTGTGCGGTGCGCTGGGTTGCGTCGGCTTTTTGATTCTGGGGAGCAAAATCCTGTCCTTGATTCGTCATATCCGCGAACCGATGCTGCTGGCTTTCGGCACCGCCAGCAGCGAGAGCGCTTACCCCAAGTTATTACAGCAACTGGAGCGTTTCGGCTGCGATGAAAAAGTCTGTGGACTGGTGTTGCCGTTGGGCTATTCGTTTAACCTTGACGGCAGTATGATGTATATGACGTTCGCCGTTTTGTTCATCGCCCAGGCTTACGGTATCGATATGCCTCTCGCCGATCAACTCATCATGCTGCTGGTATTGCTGTTCACCA